>NZ_DASVSI010000078.1:0-8081 GCF_036388155.1 Hymenobacter sp.
AGAAAGAGCCGGTTATCCGCGCCTGTGCGGCCCACATCGCCGGCTTTTCCGGAGAGATGCGGGGCCAAAGCCGCCCACGCACGGTCACTGATTTCATCCAGATTACTCACGAACACAAAGATAATTGTCCGTACACCCTAGTCGCGCTGCTCATCGGCCGGGTATTCCGGGTACTCGGTGCTGTCCTGGTTGTCGTCGCCTTCCTGGGGCGGGTACTCGGGAATCCAATCGCCGTGCTCAGCCGGCGCGGGCTCCTGGCCGTTGGGCGTGAACTCGAACGAATACCGCTCCTGCACCTCGGCCAGCGTTAGCGGAGTCAGCCTGGGGTAATTCGGGCCGTAGTGAAAGCGGGGCTCGGTTTCCACATAATACTGCCCGCTGGGCTGCTGCCAAAGGGTAACGCGGCCCTTGCCCTCGCCTTCCTCGGCCGTGGCACGTCGGCCCGAAATGTAGGCATAGCTATCAAGCGGCAGCTGCCCCAAGTCAAGCTCTACGCGTTCCCAAGGGCACTCCCCGCTGCCGTAGGCTTCTTCCTCGAACGCTACCCACGTCCGCCACTCGTTTTTCTCCACAATGCGGCCCCGGTACTGTGCGCCCTGCTCCTTCATGGCCTCGGCCAGTGCGCTCAGCGTGTCGTACTGGTCGTAGGTATAGGATACTTCGCCGGGGATGCGGTACGGGCCAGGGAACTGCTCGGTCAGGTAGTCCACCTGATTTTCTGTACCGGCGCGAAGGGCGAAAATCTGCGGCTCCTTGCGCTCGCGGCTGTCCTCGTGAACCTCTAAATAGTGGTGCTCGGGAATGAATTTCCAATTGGCCGGGTCGGCAAGCTGGGCCTCGTCCTGGCTGTTGCTGCCGGTGAAGGCTTCCACGTCATAGAAACCATAATAGTCGGCCAGCCCACCGTACACCACCGTAATGCGGCCGGTTTCAAGGTTGCGATAGTAAAGCGGGGCCGGAATTACCCGGTACTCCTGCGAGCTGATTTCTACCACTTCGGGCACCTGGGCGGGCGCGGCTGGGCCGGGCGTGTAGGGCTCCAACTCCCGGCCGAAAAAATGCCCCAGCGTTACGCCGTGCTTCGCCAGATGCTCGGGCATCTTATCAGGCTGGCAAAGCACCCCTAAATAGCCCTCCGCATGAAAGTACGCCTTCACCTCGGCCGGGCCAATGCTGTTCATGTAGATGTGAGCCCGGGCACCGATGGCGGGCACCTCGCCGCTACCGGACCATTGGAGGCCAGCCGGTAAGCCGGCGCGCGTGGGGTAGCCTACCCACTGCGGGCACTGGTCAGGGTCACTGGCCCAATCGAGGGAGCTAATTTGGGGCTGCTTGGCGGCGGGGGCTGGGGTTATCATATCGTAGGGAAAAGGGAGTAGTGAGAAGATGAGCCGGGGTTAGGCGGCCAGGGCCAACTGGCTGCCGAATACCACTCCGGCGCGGGGGCTGCTGCGCTTCCGGCGGCTGGCGGACTTGGCGTGGTGGGTGGTTTCAGTTACCAGACCTAGAAAACCGGCGGCATGGGTGTAGCCCTTCACCTCGGCCCGCTCCGGGTGCCCGTCGCGGTTCACCGTTACCGTGGCCCCTACCGCTGGCACGGGTTGCTGGGCCGACCAATGCAAGCCACCGGGCAGCATCGTTAAGCGGGGCGCGGCCTCGAACTCGGGCACCGGGTTGGTTACCTGCTCGGCAGCATCCTGGCGGGCTTGCCAGGCCTCCTCGCGGGCCTGGTGTTTGGCTTTGTTGCTGGCTCTCAGGCGCTCCAGGCGGGCGGCGGGAATGCGACGGGCGGGGCGGAAAGTGGTGGGGGCATTCATACTGAAAAACGGGTTTGAGGTGAAAAAAGCGGCTAGAACCACGGGGCGGCTTCCCAAGCCGCTAGCTCAGCGGCGGATACTGCCGGGGGTGCACTGGGCGCTTCGTCGGCGGGGTCAAATCGGTCAACCCAAACCTCGCCGGGAGCCAAATCAAAAGCTTCGTCAACCATGTATAAAGAGCTGTTTTATTGTTCGTTGCTTATACCTATTAAACGCAAAAACCCTCTTTAATGTTTCAATTTTGTTTAAATTAAAGTGTTAATTATTGACTATTTAAGTGACAGAGGTCGATACTCCAACAGCCGAATTTTTCCCTCTTGTACTGTTTTAGCAATTGCTTTTTTGCAATGGCTATTTCCTTTTGTTGCCCGCCCCAACGGCCGCCCAACGGTATAGCTCCGTCGGGCGGCCGCTGGCCTTACTGCGGAGCGTCTTCAGCGCTGGGGGCTTCTTCCGCTTCGTAGTTGGGCACGATGCCTAGAATATGGTTGGCCGCTTTCTGGCCCTGGCTGGCCGCCGATATAATCAGTTGCTTATCGTTGCGCAGGGCCTGCAGCCAGTTGGCGATATAGCTGGCGCTGCTGGGTTCGGTGCGGGCCAGGTCCAGCCCGGCCGCATTGCTCAGAAACGAGGCTCCCAGCTCAGCCACTAGTTCTTCCTTGGCGTAGGTTTCGCTGCCAAAGGCGGCCAGCTCGGTTAGCGTGGCCCGGTCCAGCCGTTTGGCGTGGCCCGTGGAGTGGGTCAGCTCGTGAAAGAGCGTGTGGTAATAGTCTTCGGCTGTGTGAAAGTTGCTGGCCTCGGGCATGGTCACCGTATCGGTACTGGTTCTGTAAACGGCTTCGCTGCCTTTGTGCAGCACGCGGGGGCCGCCCACGTAGCCGGCCAGCACTTGCTCGGCGGCCTGCTCGGGCGTGTGCTCGCGGCTGGGGAGTTCAGGAAATTTCCACTCTACCCCGTCAATCTGGGCCACGTTGAAAACGGTTGAGTACTTCAGAAAGGCTTTTTTCTTCTCCTTGCCGGTGCCGTCGTCCTTCTTGGTTACGGTGAAGAAAACGACCGGCATGCCTTTCTCGCCCCGGCGTACCTGTCCGCCCAGCTCTTTGGCCTGGTTGTACGTGAGGAAGTAGGGCTGTTCATACTCCAGCATCCCCAACAGAAGGGCATTTACGCCCTGATAGGCGTGCTTGCTGCGGTAGTTACGGGGCGCGCCGTGGGCCGCGTTCCACGGCTTTTTCCAGGGGGTTACGCCGTTTTCCAACGCCATAATAATGCGGTTGGTGATGATTTCGTAAACGTCGGTGCGGGGAGCGGAAGAAGAGGCAGCTTTCATGACGTAATGAGTTGGTTTGTTGCGTACTACTTATACTATTTAAACGCAGAAGACCGTATTAATGTTTCAATAATGTGTAAATTAAAGTGTCAATAATTGCGCTTTATATAGCTGTATTTGGCACGGTTCCTGATTTTTCCCTCTTGTTCTTTACTCGCTCTCCTCGGGCATTATCAGCCCGTTGTCGCTGAAGCTGCTATTGATTCGTCGCCCGGCTTTGTCCTTTGGTTCGCGAAAGGGATGGAAGGGGTTCAGTCCGCAGGACCGCAGGCGCAGTTGGAGCCCCGCACAGCCCGGCCCGGATGGGTTCGCCCAACTCTTCTTCGGGTAAAGTCGTCAACCCATTGCTCACTACAGGCAATAGCGCTGGATTTGTCACTTTTGGTACCTATTCAAGCCGCCTGCTCCTTTCCTTCAATCGATGACCTCTGCCAGCCAAGCCGGTTGCCAAGAGCTGCTTGACTGCTGCTCAGTCCTACCCCGACCAAGCGCTGGTGGAGATGCCGGCGGCTCTGTCACCAGAGATGAAAGCCTTCCAGCACGGTAAAACCGAGTAACAGAACGAGGCCAGCACAAGATTTACGCGGCTGACTTAGTGGCCTGGGCCAGCGATTTAATTTATGGGACAGGCTTAGGCGCTCCCCTACTCCTTGCGACGCTGGACGTAGCGGCCCAGCTGGCTGCCATTCGACAAAGGGCCACGTAACTTGGGCCAAGAGTGAACACCTAACCGAGCAGGTGCAGCAACTCCCAATTGTTAGTTTACAATGCTTTAGGAGGCAATATCAATCAGCTATGGCAAGAGTAATTCTGCCCAATCAGGTATCTTTTCGTTCTTTAAATGCTTTTGCCTAGCAACGTACGCACGCTGCAGCTCGCAGCCTGATAAATACCGAAAACAGAGTGACTCTTACCCAATTGGTTATTGATTGCAAAGCGCTACGTGATGCACTGCGCAAACGCAATTCAGACTTGTCAACCGTTCTATCCGAACTGTATTCCGAGAAGTCCCATTTTATTTATGAGTTGCTCCAGAACGCCGAGGACGCCGGGGCTACATGGATAAAATTGCGCTTGCTGCCAACGGAACTCACCATCAAGCACGACGGCCGATTTTTTGAGGTCAAGGATATTGATGCGATTACGGGCATTAGCAATACCGAAAACGATAAAAAAGCGAACCAAGACAAAATTGGTCGCTTCGGAATAGGCTTTAAATCGGTGTTTAAAATCACCGACCGCCCGCGCATCCAATCGGGAAGTTTTGATTTTGAGATTGAAGACTACATCGTGCCCATTATCGCTTCGGTTGAGGCGGAGTATAACGACACGACCATCACGCTTCCTTTTGTTGGCGATGAGCACGCCATAGCTAGCATTTACCAGGCTATTGAAACTAAGCTCCAGACACTAGAGGCATTCAACTTGCTGTTTTTGCGAAACCTACGGGAAATTGAACTCAGTTGGGCCGATGAGCAGCGGACCATTCGCAAGCGGGGGCTACAAACGGGCGATACTGCCTTGGCATCAACCCAGTGGCTGGATGAGAAAGGCACTGCCCGGGAAAAGACTACCCAGCGATACCTGCTCTTTCAGGCCCCGGTGCAACACGCCGATTTCCAAAAATTGTCGCCCCAACGGATTGCCTTGGCTTTTCGCATAGCGGGCCCGGATGGCCCTATTAAGCTCGTACCGGCCGAAAACAGCTTTGCTTTCGTCTTTTTCGAAACCACGCACAAGACTTCCCTCGATTTTCTTGTTCATGCGCCTTTTGTAACCACTCCGTCGCGGGAAAATCTGAAGATGGACCTTGCCGTAAACAAGTGCCTGATGGATGAATTGGGTGAACTGCTCCGGCAGACGTTGCCCTATTTCAAGAAGCAGGGGCTGTTGACCGTAGCAACCCTGAGCTTACTGCCGCTGGAAAACCCAGACAGAGAGCCTAACCGTAGCCTTATCTATCGAAAGCTGTTTCAGGCCTTGAAGGAGGAGCTATCTTCTGAAGCTGCTTATCTGCCAATTATCAATAACGAGCGTTACCATCAGCCAGCCGCCCGGCTTCTGTTAGCGGGTAGCCGCGAACTAACAACCCTGCTCAGCGCCCGGAAGCAACTCGAATTTTTATGGCCAGGCCACACCCACTGGCTCCCCCCGACTATTACGGCGGATGCAAACGCCACCTCCACCTTACATACCTACCTGCGTCGGGAATTAGAAATTCCGGAGATTACCGCTGCCGCTGCAGTACAATTATTCACGCCGGCTTTCCTAAGCACTCAACCGGCCGGGTGGATGCAGAAATTTTACGGCTTCCTCGGCAACACGCGGCAAGCCGGCTTATGGCAAAAACCAAATTCGGGCGGTAACAGCCGCTCGGCCGGTCCGCTACGCTCCCAGGCTTTCATGCGCCTGCGGGGCAATACCTACGCCGCACCGTTTGATGCTGATGGCAAAGCGCAAGTGTTCTTGCCCTTGGAAGATGGACAGCTTGAGCACCGTGCAAATTGCCTGGACCCGGCAACCATCGACTCCAAACCCGCTTATAATTTTGTGGTTCAACTGGGCATCAAGACGCCGGTGCTGCTCGATGAAATTCGGCTTCACATTCTGCCGCTGTATAAGCAGAAGGACTTTTCGCCCAACAAGAAGCAAGCTACTCAGCACTTTCGGCTACTGGCAACGGTGTATGCGCTGGGTGGAGAAAAACGGGCTGAGTTGCTGAAGATGCTGCAAGATGCCCAGGTGCGATTCGTGCGGTGCATTGCTCAGAACACGCAGAAGGTTGTGTACTGCTCGTACACGGAAGCCTATCTTCCCGACGAGCTACTCCGGCAGCATTTTGAATACCATAACAAAATCCGCTTTGTCGATGAAGATTTTTATCAGAAAACCGGAATCAAAGACTGGCAGAGTCTACTGAAAGACAGCGGATTTAAGCACGACCAGCCATGGGTCATGAGATTCGACCCAAAGTTTTCGGAAGCGCGTGAGTACAAGTTGCGAGGCTCTCATTCAAATCGACCGACAACTACCCGCGACTATCGGCTGAATGGCTTGGATGAGCTTTTGAAAGTCAGCCCCTTCACCCCAGAGCTTTCGGAGCTTGCGTGGCAAATCGTGCTGCGTGCAGCACATGGAATTAAGGACATAAATGCCTTTTATGGCCGTCATAACTGGTTCTTCAACATCGAACGGGTGACCTATTTCCCGAGTTCGTTGCGGAATTTGTTGGAAACCGCTTTCTGGCTGTACGCACCCAATGCGGACGGCCAGGAACAGCTACAACCACTCACCGAAATCATCTTTGAAGAACTGCCGGTGAGGTATGCCAGGGATAGTGAAGCTGCCGTGGCTGTTGCAGAACGTGGTTCGTAAAAGGGGGATGCAAGGCAAGAAGCTGTTTCTCGACAAAGAGGTGGCCCGCTTTCGGCTCTCCGAGCGGGTGCCGCCGCATAATTTGTACCGCCGCCTGGCCGAACTCGTGGATTGGTCGTTTCTACACGACGAGACCCGGGTGCTCTACAGCCACACCGGCCAGCCCTCGTTGGACCCGGTCGTCTTCTTCAAGCTCGTGCTGGTGGGCCGGCTGGAAAACCTGGTCAGTGACCGCCGCCTGGTCGAGCACTGTGCCTTGCGGCTCGATATCCTGTACTTTCTGGGCTACGAAGTGGACGAGGAGTTGCCCTGGCACTCGACGGTGAGCCGCACCCGGCAACTCTTCCCCACCGCCGTGTTTGAGCGCCTGTTCGACCACGTCTTTGCCCAGTGCGTGGCCGCCGGGCTGGTCACGGGCCACACCCAGGCCGTGGACTCGGCGTTCGTTAAAGCCAATGCCTCGTTGGAGGGCCTGTGCGAAAAGCAGGCCGCCGACGCCCCCGCGCCCTCGCTGCACGTGGCTGGTGAGCCGGTGCCGGCCGTCCCAGCCGCCCATATTATCTCCCGCCCCGCGCATGAGTTGCAGCGCGTCGCCACCACGCACGCCCGCTACCTGCGCAATGACAGCGGCCCCTTGGGGCGCAGTCGTCCGCAAGCCCGGCTGCTGAGCAACAAAACCCACTACAGCCCGGCCGACCCCGAGGCCCGCATCTCGGTCAAGCCGGGCAAAGCCCGGGCCCTGAACTACCTGTGCAGCATGGCCGTGGACGAAAGCAAGGGCATCGTCAGTCACATCCAGGCCGACTTCGCCGACCGACGCGACAGCGTGCTGCTGGAAAGCATCGTCGCGCCCTTGCACCACCGCCTACTCACCCATGACTTGCCGGTCCAAGAAGTAGTCGCGGACACCAATTACTCGAATGGCCTCAACTACGCCCTCCTCGAAGCCCGGGGCATTACCCCCTGGATTCCGGTCTTTGGGAAATACAAGCCCGAAATCGCCGGCTTTACCTACGATGCAGACGCGGACTGCTTTACCTGTTTAGCGGGCAAAGCACTCCCATTCAAGAGCTTTGACAAAAGCCAGGACGGCGGGCTAGCCAAAGTATACCGCGCCTCCAGTCGGGACTGCCGCTTGTGCCCGCACAAGCCGACCTGTGCCCCACGGGTCAAGAAGCGGCAGCTGATTCGCACCGCTTACGCGCCCAACTACCGGCGCGCCCTCACCCGGCAGCAGAGCCGTCAAGGCCGGCGCATGCGCCAGCTGCGGCAGCGCACGATAGAACCCGTGTTTGGCAGCTTACTCCAGCACTACGGCCTGCGACGTGTGAACACGCGGGGCCGCGGCAGCGCCCACAAAACGATGCTGCTGACCGCCATCGCTTTCAACCTCAAGAAGCTGCTCAAGCACCAGCCCCAACGGCAGGCAAGCTTGGCCGTGGCCCTGCCTAAACCAGCCGTTGAGAAGCAGATTTTGCTCTTTTGGCGGAAGCGTCACCGCCGGTAATAGCCGCTGGAATCAGGAAGCAGAGGCGGGTCGGGAGTTCTGCAACAGCCAC
>NZ_DASVSI010000079.1:0-36203 GCF_036388155.1 Hymenobacter sp.
GAGCGAAGCCGAAGCATCTCTACCACGAGCGTAATTAGGTTTACTACGACGGGAGAGATGCTTCGGCTTCGCTCAGCATGACCGCGCACTTTTTATATGCTCTGACAACAATCTAATCATGGAGCTTTTCAACGTTTATCCGCTCGTCAACATCACGCCCGTAAAGGGGTTGGGTGCAAAACTCTGGGACGACCAAGGCCAGGAATACCTGGATTTTTACGGCGGCCACGCCGTTATTTCCATCGGCCACAGCCACCCGCACTACGTGCAGCGCCTGACGGAGCAATTGCAGAACATTGGCTTCTACTCCAACTCGGTGCAGATTCCGATTCAGCAGCAACTGGCGCACAAGTTGGGTCAGGTTTCGGGCTACGAGGATTACACGTTGTTCCTCTGCAACTCGGGGGCTGAGGCGAACGAGAATGCGCTGAAGCTGGCCTCCTTCCACACCGGCAAAAAGCG
Source organism: Hymenobacter sp. (assembly GCF_036388155.1). Classification (NCBI taxonomy): domain Bacteria; kingdom Pseudomonadati; phylum Bacteroidota; class Cytophagia; order Cytophagales; family Hymenobacteraceae; genus Hymenobacter; species Hymenobacter sp. The sequence continues at coordinate 463 of NZ_DASVSI010000079.1, forward strand.
CGTGGTCGCTTTTAAAGGAGCTTTCCACGGCCGCACTTCGGGCGCAGTAGCCGCTACTGATAATCCCAAAATTGTCGCGCCTTTCAACGCCAACCACGCCATCACGTTCGTGGATTACGACCTGAAAGCAGTGGCCGAAGTGCTGCGCGGTGGCGACGTTTGTGCCGTCATCATCGAGCCGATTCAGGGCGTGGGCGGCATCATCATGCCTTCGGATGATTTCCTGCAGGGCCTGTCGCTGCTTTGCGGCGCCCACGAGGTGCTGCTCATTGCCGACGAAGTGCAGAGCGGCTACGGCCGCAGCGGCAAGTTTTTTGCGCACCTGCACGCCGGCATCAAGCCCGACATTATTTCGGTGGCCAAGGGCATGGGCAACGGCTTCCCCATCGGCGGCATCCTGATTTCGCCCAACCTAAAAGCGTCCTACGGCTTGCTGGGCACCACGTTTGGCGGCAACCACCTGGCCTGCGCCGCCGCGCTGGCGGTGCTAGAAGTCATTGAAGAGGAAAACCTGCTAACCCACGCAACCGAGCTGGGCGACTACCTGCGCCAGGAACTGGAAGCCAACGCTGGCGCCGAAGAAATCCGCGGCCGCGGGCTGATGGTAGGCATCAAGTACGACTTTCCCATCAAAGACGTGCGCGACAAGCTGCTGACTGAGCACCACATTTTCGTGGGCAACGCCTCCGACCCGACGGTGCTCAGACTGCTGCCGCCGTTGAACATCACGAAGGCAGAAGTTGACCGATTTCTACAGGCCCTCTACGTGCTGACCGAAGCGGAAGTAAGAACGGCGTAGAGACGTAGTAATTTGCGTCTTGTTACTGAACGAATCCTGCACGGCACCGAGGGCAAGACCTGAACCGCACGGCGCAACGAAGGGCCGCGTCTCCACACTCAAACGGTAGAGCCCACCGTAATGAAAGCATCGAACATTGTCATCGTTATTTGTTGCTGCTTGTCGGTGGGCTACGGGCTCTACTTGAAATATTTCGCCGAGGCATACGATGCACTCTCTCGCATAAACCAAGCGAAAGAAGGCATGACGCGGGAGCAGGTTACGGCTGCGTTGGCGGCTCCGGACTCAGTTTATTGGCAGAAGTCAGAAGGTGATTCTCTACTGGTAATGAGCTATAAACTAAGCGGTGACAACAAAAGCTCCATCCGAGTAAAGCTGCGGAATGACACCGTTAGGGCTGTAAAGTATCACAAATAAGAACACGACTGAAATAGGCAGGCTTCAACTTTTCTAACAGAACCTTCACATTGGAAAATAAGAAATTGGTCAAACTCGTCCTCGAAGACGGCACCGAAATCGAGGGCACTTCCTTCGGCTCTTTTACCTCAGTAGCAGGCGAAGTCGTATTCAGCACGGCCATGACCGGCTACCCCGAAAACCTTACCGACCCGTCCTTCGCCGGCCAGATTCTGGTGCTCACCTACCCCATGGTGGGCAATTACGGCGTGCCCGGCGAAGAATTGTACGAGTCGATTTCGAAAATTTTCGAGTCGGACAAAATTCACATTGCTGGCCTTGTGGTCAATTATTACTCCGAGGAGCACAGCCACTGGAACGCTGCCAAAAGCCTCGGCGACTGGCTGAAGGAGTACAACATCCCCGGCATTTTCGGCGTGGACACCCGCATGCTCACCAAAAAGCTGCGTGAGAAAGGCGCCATGCTGGGCAAAATCGTGGCCGGGGAGGACATTGCCCTGCACGACCCCAACCAAGACAACCTAGTAGCCCAGGTCAGCCAGCCCGAGGTACAGCACTACGGCAACGGCCAGCACAAAATCGTGCTGGTGGACTGCGGCACCAAAACCAACATCATCCGTTGCTTCTTGGAGCGCGACGTGGAACTGATTCGCGTGCCCTGGGACTATGATTTCACCAAAATCGACTACGACGGCCTATTCCTAAGCAACGGCCCCGGCGACCCCAAGATGTGCGAGGCCACCATCGGCCACCTCCAAACCGCCCTACAGCAGGACAAACCCATTTTCGGCATCTGCCTCGGCAACCAGCTCATGAGCCTAGCCGCGGGCGCCGACACCTTCAAGCTGAAATACGGACACCGCAGCCACAACCAGCCGGTCCTGCTTTCGGGCACCAAACGCAGCTTCATTACAAGCCAAAACCACGGCTTCGCGGTAGATACCGCCACGCTGCCCGAGGAGTGGACCATGCTATTCGAGAACCTAAACGACGGCACCTGCGAAGGCATCAAGCACAAAACCAAGCCATTCTTCTCCACCCAGTTTCACCCCGAAGCTGCTGGTGGGCCGGAGGATACGGAGTTTCTTTTCGATGATTTTCTGAGAGCGGTAGAAGAATACAAGACCGCTGCGAACTAGACCAGAAAGCTAGTTTTCTTCCTTGAAAAAAGGCGGGAAACTAGCTTTCTAGTTTTAGTCCAGCTTTAAAAATTAAAATCTAGTCCCCCTCTTATTGAAGTAAGAGGAATAGGGGCCCAAGCCCCCGCCAGCACACACAAAATGAACAAACCCAACAAAGTTCTCATCCTCGGTTCCGGCGCGCTTAAAATTGGCGAAGCCGGAGAGTTCGATTATTCCGGCTCGCAGGCGCTAAAGGCCCTGAAAGAGGAAGGCATCCGTACCATCCTCATTAACCCCAACATTGCCACCGTGCAGACGTCGGACAACATTGCCGACGACGTGTACTTCCTGCCCGTGACGCCCTTCTTCGTGGAGGAAGTCATCAAAAAAGAGCAGCCCGATGGCATTCTGGTAGCTTTTGGCGGCCAAACGGCGCTAAACTGCGCCGTGGCTTTGTTCCGCGGCGGCGTGTTTGAGAAGTATAACGTGAAGGTCCTGGGCACGCCCGTGCAGTCCATTATCGACACTGAGGACCGAGATATTTTCAAGGACAAGCTCGACCAGATTGGCGTGTTTACGGCCCGCAGCGTGGCCGTGACCACGATGGACGACGCACTGGCGGCCGGCGAGAAAATCGGCTTCCCCATCATCGTGCGGGCAGCGTTTGCGCTGGGCGGGCTAGGCAGCGGCTTCGCCAACAACATGGAGGAGCTGCGGACGCTGGCCCAAAAATCCTTCACCACTTCCGACCAGATTCTGGTGGAAGAATCGCTGAAAGGCTGGAAGGAAGTGGAGTACGAAGTGGTGCGCGACCAGTATGATAACTGCATCACGGTCTGCAACATGGAGAACTTCGACCCCATCGGCATTCACACCGGGGAGAGCATCGTGGTGGCCCCGTCGCAAACGCTAAGCAACCGCGAGTACCACAAGCTGCGCAGCATCGGCATCAAGACCATTCGCCACCTGGGCATCGTGGGCGAGTGCAACATTCAGTACGCGCTGGACCCCGTTTCGGAGGATTACCGCGTGATTGAGGTGAACGCGCGCCTGTCGCGCTCCTCGGCGCTGGCCTCGAAAGCCACGGGCTACCCGCTGGCATTTGTAGCCGCCAAACTGAGCTTGGGCTACTCGTTGTCGGAGCTGAAAAACAGCGTGACGCAGACCACATCGGCGTTTTTCGAGCCGGCCCTGGACTACGTGGTGGTGAAGCTGCCGCGCTGGGACCTCAGCAAATTTGAAGGCGTGAACAGGCAAATTGGCAGCGCCATGAAGAGTGTGGGCGAGGTCATGGCCATCGGCAAATCCTTCGAGGAGGCCATCCAGAAGGGCCTGCGGATGCTGGACACCGGCAAGCGGGGCTTCGTGGCCAACCGGCCCGAAACCGTGGACACCGACACCATCGACAAGCTGCTGAGCGAGCCCAATGAGGAACGCATTTTCGCCATCAATGACGCTTTTGAGGCCGGCTATACGCTGGACCAAGTGCACGAGCTGACCAAAATTGACCACTGGTTTTTACAGCGCTTGTCCACCATTTTCCGGCTCGGCAACCAGCTCGCCGAAGGCCGCGCCAACGGCTTGGCTGGCCTCGAAACCAGCCTGCTGCGCGAGGTAAAAAAAGCTGGTTTCTCGGACCAGCAGATTGCCGTGAAGCTGCTCGGGGAAGGCGATGTGAAAGCCGACGAGCTGCTGGTGCGCGCCCGCCGCAAAGCCTTGGGCGTGCTGCCGGTCATCAAGCAGATTGACACGCTAGCAGCCGAATTTCCGGCCAAAACCAACTACCTCTACAGCACCTACCACGGCACTGAGAATGACTTGGCGCCCGAAACCGACAAGTCGGTGGTGGTGCTGGGCTCAGGCGTGTACCGCATTGGCAGCTCGGTGGAGTTCGACTGGTGTGGCGTGAACGCCGTGCAAACGGCCGCCGAGGAAGGCTACAAAACCATCATCATCAACTACAACCCTGAAACCGTTTCGACCGACTACGACGTCAGCGACCGGCTGTATTTCGAGGAGTTGAGCTTCGAGCGGGTGATGGACATTCTGGACTTTGAGCAGCCGCAGGGCGTGATTCTCTCCACCGGCGGCCAGATTCCCAACAACCTCGCTACCCGCCTGGCCGAGGCGCAGGCGCCCATCCTCGGCACCGCGCCGGCCCGCATCGATGAGGCCGAAAACCGCCACAAGTTCTCCAGCATCATGGACGAGTTGGGCATCGCACAGCCGCGTTGGAAGGAGCTGACCTCGCTGGAAGCCATGTACGAGTTCGTGCGCGAAGTCGGCTTCCCGGTGCTCATCCGGCCGAGCTACGTGCTGTCGGGCGCCGCCATGAACGTGGTTTCCAACGGCCACGAGTTGGAAGCCTTCCTGCAAACCGCTGTGGAAGTAAGCTCCGAATACCCCGTGGTGGTGTCAGAATTCATCCAGGAAGCCAAGGAAATTGAGCTCGATGCGGTAGCCGACCACGGCGAAATTGTGAGCTATGCCATCTCCGAGCACGTGGAGTTTGCCGGCGTGCACTCCGGCGACGCCACCATGTACTACCCGCCCCAACGGGTGTACGTGGGCACCATCCGCAAGCTGAAAATCATCGCCGAAAAAATTGCCAAGCGCTACGAAATCAGTGGCCCGTTCAACATCCAGTTCCTGGAGAAAAACGGCGAAATCCGCGTGATTGAGTGCAACATCCGGGCCTCGCGCAGCTACCCGTTCGTGTCGAAAGTGTCGGGCAACAACCTCATCAAAAAGGCCACCCAGGTACTGCTGGGCAAGAAGGTAGAGCGCGACGAAAGCGAGCGGGTCTATGACCTGCCCTTCGTGGGCGTGAAGGCCCCGCAGTTCTCCTTCACCCGCCTGCCCGGCGCCGACCCGGTGCTGCGCGTCGACATGGTAAGCACCGGTGAAGTGGGCTGCCTGGGCGACACCGCCGAGGAAGCCCTGCTGAAATCGATGCTGAGCGTGGGCTACAAAATCCCGCAGAAATCGGTGCTGATTTCCGGCGGTCCCATCATCTCCAAAGTGGCCCTGCTCGCGCCCGCCGCGCTGCTCATCAAAAAGGGCTACACCGTATACGCTACACAAGGCACGCACCGCTTCTTCGCCGAAAACGGCATTCCCAGCAGCCTGCTCTTCTGGCCCGATGAACTACAGGAGCCCAACGTGCTGACGTATCTGAAGGAAAAGAAAATCGACTTGGTAATTAATATCCCAAAAAACCTATCGAAAGGTGAGCTGGATAATGATTACAAAATCCGCCGCACGGCCGTGGATTTCGGCGTCGGTTTGCTGACGAATGCGCGGCTGGCAAAGGCGTTTATTCAGGCCTTCTGCTCGCTGGAAATGAAGGATTTGAAGATTAAGAGCTGGAACGAGTACAAGGCGATGTAGAGCGGACTTTGTAGTCCGCGTATCGTTGAACATCATGCGAAACACAGATTTACCAGAGCGCTGGAAGCTGAAGCTCCAAAAGTATCTGATTGCCAAAGGAAGCACTAGGCCTGAAAACCTTAGTGCTTCTGATTTTCCGTCAGAAACCACTGTTTGTATTCGCTTCGAAGACGGTTCACATGTCGAGTTCAAATACGCTTTTATAATTGCAGCGCCTGAATTTCGAGAAGTCGCCGTTTTCACGGAGCACTGCGGCTATCATCTATTTCCGCTGTATGATGGGCTATTACTGAAAGTGGAATAGCTTATTCAACCGTTTACCTTCGCCCCATCTCACGGTCTTTCCACCTCGCCACACGGCTTCCTCCTAAAAAAGGTGAAGCCCCCGGTGCTAGGAACACCGAGGGCTTCAAAGGAGAAGGTGGAAACGTACCTAGCTTCTCGGTCTAAATGAGAAAAACCGTGCGGTGAAAGTTACAGAAGAAGCTTCTGCTTCAACAGCGTCTACCCCCGCCGCAATGGCCGCAAATCCAACGCAAAACCGGGCAGCGCCGGCTCGGCACTCAGCGTCGTGTCGAAGCTGGTTATTTCTTCCGGTTCCTGCCCGCGCCGGTAGATGGTGGCGGTTTCGTTGGTGGGGTCGAGCAGGAAGCCGACTTCAACGCCGTTGGCCAGGTAGGTTTCCATTTTGCAGCGCAGCGGGGCCAGCCCATCGGAAGGCGAGCGGACTTCGACCACGAACGGGGGGCACACCGGAGGAAAACGCAGGCGCTGTTCCTCAGTCAGGGCATCGTAAGTAGCCTTAGGTACCCACGAGGCATCAGGCGAACGTACGGAACCATCAGGCAGTGTGAAGCCGGCCGAGGAATCGTAGGCGTACCCTAACTGATGCTGGCGATTCCACAGCCACAGTTGGCCATAAACTTCACCCGATTTGCGGCTGGATTCGGAACCGGCAGGAGGCATAAAGATGATTTCGTGTTCGGCGTTACGCTCCAAGCGCAGAGTAGGGTTATGCTGACAGACCTCGTAAAACTCGTCGTCCGTGAGCCGGGTAAGTGGGCCATGCAGCACCACTAAATTGTCGATGTCGGCGAAAGTCATAGCAGCAAGAAATGGAAGCTCATCAAATATACAGAGTTGTTATACGACAAGAACGGCGCAGGCGTAGAAGTTCGTCCTTCCGTTCTTACGGCACTAGCAGTAGCGCGACCGTGCCCGGCAGGAACTTTGTAGTTCGCGTAGTCACACGACCTGTATTCTAACAACGCGAACTAAAAGTTCGCGCTACATCAACACCATGAAAAACTTCACCTCCTTCGCCGATGCCGGCGACTACAAAGCCCTGCTGCAACAAGCGCTGGAAATTAAAGCCAATCCTTACGGCTACCAGCACATCGGGCGCAACAAAACCGTCGGCCTCATCTTCTTCAACCCCAGCCTGCGTACCCGCCTCAGCTCGGTGAAGGCGGCCTACAACCTGGGCGCCCAAGCCTGGGTGCTCAACGCCGGCACCGACTCCTGGACCCTGGAAATGGCCGATGGCGCGGTGATGAACGGCGGCACCCAGGAGCATATCAAGGACGCCATCGCGGTGATGAGTCAGTACTGCGACGTGCTGGGCGTGCGCACCTTCCCTACCCTCAAGGACAAGGCCGAGGACTACGGCGAGGTCGTGTTCAACAAGATTCTGCAATACGCCACCGTGCCCGTCATCAGCTTGGAAAGCGCCACGCTGCACCCCCTGCAGTCCTTCGCCGACCTGATTACGGTGGCCGAAACCAAGCAGAAGGAGCGCGTGAAAGTGGTGCTTACCTGGGCGCCGCACGTGCGCGCCCTGCCTCAGTGCGTGCCCAATTCCTTCTGCGACTGGTTCTCGGAAATCGACTGGGTCGACTTCGTCATCACCCACCCCGAAGGCTACGAGCTGGACGAGAAATTCACCAAAGGCGCCCGCATCGAATACGACCAGCGCAAAGCCCTGGAAGGCGCCGACTACGTGCAAGCCAAAAACTGGAGCAACTACCGCGACTACGGCCAGGTGCTCCAAAACGACCCCGCCTGGATGCTCACCCCCGAGCACATGGCCCTCACCAGCGACGCTAAATTCCTGCACTGCCTGCCCGTGCGCCGCAACGTGGAAGTGTCCGACGCCGTGCTCGACGCGCCCGGCTCGCTCATCATCCAGGAAGCCGGCAACCGCACCATCTCCATGCAAACCGTGCTGCACGAGTTGCTGAAGTAACGGTTGATATCAGGAGCGAATACAGAAGGTTTGCCAGCAGCGAAAAGCACGTCATGCCGAGCGCAGCCGAGGCATCTCGCGTGCTGTCACTAATCCAATCGCAAGAAAAGAATTGCTGCCACACGCGAGATGCCTCGGCTGCGCTCGGCATGACGGTTTAATAAACACCCCGCCAAACTGGACTTGGTTGGGGCTGCTGCGTTTACCGCGCTATTTCCGCTTTGCCCGGAATTTCCAGCGGGGCTTCAAGCGACGCCGGGTTATTGAGGCACGAAAACGGGGCCGACCAACAAAACGTGGAGTTTTCATAATCGAATAAACAATGTTTTAGCGCAATTTCCACACAGCTGCCAGTGCCCGGTCCACCTCCTCGGGGGTGTTGATGATGCCCGGCGTGAAGCGGGCATATTGATAATATTGGTAAGGCGCTTTCGTAGAAATGATTTTCTCCTTCTGCAGCGCTTCAATTACTTCGTCGGTGTTGTAGCCGCGCACTTCGAACGAAGTGATGCCGGACGAAAGCGCCTCATCCAGGGGCGTGTGCAGCACCACGTGCGGCATGGCGGCCAGCCCTTCCTTGCACTGCCGGTTGAGCTCGTGCACGCGCTGGCACACCTGCTCCCGGCCCAGCGACTCCATAAACTCAAACGCCGCGCGCAGGGCCCAGCGGTGCTCCAGCGAATGGAAGCCGCCGGGCGTCATCTGCTTGCCGTCCATGTGGTCGGGCCGCTCGGCTTCCTCCGTGATGATGTCCATGGCATCGGTGAAGGTGGGAATGACGGGCGACACCGTTTGCCAGGCCTCGCGCGTGGCGGCCACCAGCCCGGTGCCGCGCGGCCCGTAGAGCCACTTGTGGCAGCCGGCAATGAAAAAATCGCAGCCCAGTTCGGGGAGGGTTTCGCGCTCGATACCAAAGCCGTGCACGCCATCCACGAGCAGCAGCACGCGGTCGGCTTCGTCGCGGTTGCGGTTTAGCTCGGCCAAAGCTTGCGCTATCTGGGCCACCGGCGTTTTGAGGCCGGTGCTGGAATGTACCCAGGTAATGCCCACCACGCGGGTTTCGGGGCGCACTTCCCGCACGAGGCGGTCCACCATTTCGTACTCGGCCACGTGGTTGAGGCGGTCGTACAGCGCAATCTTGCGGTAGCTGCCGCCCGAGCGGCGCGTGGCCAGCCGGATGGCCTCGTGCTGGGAGTAATGGTCGTGCACGGTGGTCAGCACTTCCTGGCCGGGCTGCAGGTTCAGGCCCGAATAGATGGTGCCCAGCCCCATGGTGGTGCTGTCGGTCATGGCAATGTAGTCGGGTTCATTCATGCCGAGGTAGCGGGCCGCGGCTTCGCGCACCTTCTGCATCTCGGCGTTTTCCAGCTCCTGGGTGCAGAGCACGGGGTTCTCATCGAGCAGGCGCCGGTAGTGGGCAATGGCCTCGCGCACGGGCTTGGGATGCGAAGCAATGAATTGGGAAGCCCCGAGGTGCAGATAGTCCGGCGTCAAGTTGAATTGGGCGCGCACCTCCTCCCAGCTCAGGGACGAAGTAGCAATGGTGGTGGGATTTTTTTGGCCAATCATACGGATGGTGATAAATAAGAAAACCAGGCACGACGCAGCCCGGTCGGCTTCTCTAGTACGCGCCCAATTATGAGCTGTTAGTCCGGAAAACACGGAAATCAGTCCGTAAAAACCTCTTTTCATTCCTGACAAAGCACCTTGCCCTAAGTAGAAACCGTGACAGCTGGCAAGTACCGGCCCGTATCCTGCCTCAATGCTCACTCCCGCACTACTCGCCCGCACGCCGCAATGTGGTCGTATCCGACGCCATGCCCACTACCGCACCATCTCCATACAAACCGTGCTGCACAAGCTACTGAAACAGGTGCTTGCCACCTTGCCAACTTGGGGCTGTAAACAGATTTGCAACAGCACAGAAAAGCTCTCCGCGGCTGCGCGCGAAGGGCTTTCTAATTATGCTATATTCGTTGCGGGCTACAAGAAATGGGCAAGGCGAGCCAAAAGTGCCTGGCTGAACCCTGCGCTCTAACGCCCATTGTAGCCAATGAATCTTATGCACTAGCTAAAAAGCGACGAGCTGCTCTCAGCGTTAGACGACCAGAATCGCGCCGGGCCTACTCGCTGCTCTACACCCAAAATTGCTTTTCGCAGACCTGCTCATGAAAACCAAAATCCTGGTCGTGGACGACGAAGCCGATTTGGAGCTGTTGATTAAGCAGAAGTTTCGGCGCAAGATTCGGGAGGGCGAGTACGAATTCGTTTTCGCCAGCAACGGGCAACAGGCCCTCGACCACGTGGCCGCGGCGCCCGACATCGACATCATGCTGGCCGACATTCGCATGCCGGTGATGGACGGGCTGACGCTGTTGTCCAAGCTGCGCTCGCTGAACACCGTCATCCAAACCGTCATCGTTTCGGCCTTTACCGACTTGGCCAACATTCGCACGGCCATGAACCACGGGGCGTTCGATTTCGTGTGCAAACCCGTCGATTTTGACGACCTGGCGGCCACCATCGAGAAAACCAGTCGGGAAGTGCAGCAGCTGCGCGGGACGCTGCGCGCCATTCAGGAGAACAACATCCTGAAAATGTACGTCAACGAAACCGTCATCAACTTCATGGCCAAGCCGGGCTTTGAGGAGCAGTTGCTGGCCAGCGAAACCCTGGAAGCCACCGTCGTTTTCATCGACATCTGCGGCTTCACGGCGCTGGCCGAGCAGCTGCCGGCGAGCATCGTGGTGCAGTTGCTGTGCACGTATTTCGACCAAATTGTGCGCGAAATCATCAGTCAGGGCGGCTACGTCGACAAGTTCATGGGCGACTCGGTCATGGCCGTGTTTCGCGGCGAGTACCACCTCGACCGGGCCCTCGACGCGGCCCTGTCGGTGCGCAGCTTGCTGAAAGCGCCGGCGGGGGTTATTCCAGAGCACATTAGCCACCAGCCAGCGGTGTCCATTGGGGTGAATACCGGCGAAATGGTGTCGGGCAACATCGGGTCGGTGTCGCTGAAGCGGTTTGACTACACGGTCATCGGCGACGCCGTCAACCTGAGCCAGCGCCTGCAATCGGTGGCGCACGCCGGCCAAATCATCATCAACGAAGCCACCTACCAGCGCATCAAGGAAGCGTTTCAGTGCCAGCCCGTGGGCAAAGTCAGCCTCAAAAACAAGGCGCAGCCGGTGATGACCTACGAGGTGCTGGCCTAGCGCCGCGGAAGCGGCCGGCTACCAGCGCTTGGCCCCGCCTAGCTCAGGTGCAGGGCGGGGTTGGCGTCGGCCAGGGCTGCGGGCTGCGCGTGGCCTGCTCCCACGGTTAGCGGCAAGGTGATGACGAATTCGGTGTACTCGTTCTCCGTGCTTTGCACCGCAATGGAGCCGCCGTAGCCCTTGGTGATGATGTCGTAGCAGAGCCACAGGCCCAGGCCCGTGCCGTCGCCGGGGGGCTTGGTGGTGAAGAACGGGTCGAATATCTTTTCCACCGCCGCCGCCGGAATGCCCGTGCCGTTGTCGCGCACGCGCAGCTCGGCCGTGTGGCCCAGGCGGCGCGTGGCCACGAACACCTGCGGCATGTAGCCGGGCTGGTTGGGGTGGGCCGCTGCCCGCTGCTGCACGGCATAAAAGGCGTTGGTAAACAAGTTCAGCAGCACCCGGCCTATTTCCTGGGGCACGAGGTGCAATATTCCCAGGTTGGGGTCCAGGTCACAGGTTTGGGCCACGATGAGGTGGCGGTGCTTGGCCTGTAGGCTGTGGTAGGCCAGGCGAAGGTAGTCGCGCACCAAGGCGTTGAGGTTGACGGGCTGGCGCTGGCCGGTGTCGGAGTGGGCGTGCTCGAGCATGCCTTTCACGATGTCGCCGGCGCGGGTGCCGTGCTGGTGAATCTTGCGCAGGTTTTGCTTGAGGTCGGTAAGCAGCAACGACTCCAGCGCGGGGTCGCGCACGGGCTTTTGCTCCTCTTCTTCCAGTTCCGTCACCAGTTCCAAGCTCACCTCCGAGAAGTTGTTGACGAAGTTGAGCGGGTTCTGAATTTCGTGGGCCACGCCGGCTGTGAGAGCAGCCAGGGCCACCATTTTCTCGCTTTGCACCAACTGGGCCTGCGCGGCTTTCAGCTCAAAAAGGGTGCGGTTCAGGTTGTCGCGCTGGTGGGCAATCTGGTTGTTTTTCTTGCTCAGGGCGCGGTTGGTGCGCTGCTTGAGGTAGACGTTGCGCCCCAGCAGCGCCACCACCAGCACCGTGCCCAGCAAGCCCGCCAGCAGGCCGTAGAGCTGCTGCCGCTGCCGGGCTTCTTTTTGGGCCTGCAGCTGCCGCGTTTTGGTGAGCAGCGCAATCTGGTCCTGCTTCTTGTCGAGCTCGTAGCCGTAGCGAATGGCGCTGGTTTTGAGCTGTGTGTCTTTGCCCGAAAGCGAATCTTTGTAGGCCACCCATAGCTTCTGAAAACGGTAGGCCTGCCCAAAATCGCCCCGCTCGGCGTAGGCCTGCGCCAGGATGTCGGTGGCGTTGCGCAGGTTTTCGGTGCTACGCTCGGCCTGGGTCGGAACAAAATTCTTCCGGGCCAGGGCAATGGCACTGTCGGGCCGCTGTTTCAGCAAATAGGCCCGGGCCAGGGCCAGTTCGGCCAGGGGCAGATTGTAGGCGTCCTTGCGAGCCCGCGCGGCGGCCCGGGCCCGCAAGGCCTGCTGCACGGCCAGGTCATAATCCCCTTTCTGGCTGTACAGTTCGGCCAGACTGATTTCGTCGGTGGTCACGCTTTTCTGGTCGCCCAGCTTGCGGTTCAACTTCACCGCCTGCTGATAATAGGACAGGGCTTGCGGCCAATTCTCCAGCATTTGGTGGGTGTTGCCCAGCAGGCTCAGCGCCGAGGCCACCACGTGCTCATCTCCCAGGGCGGTGCCGTTGCGGTAGGTGTCTTCCAGCACCGGCAGGGCTTCCGCGTAGTTTCCCATGTGCAAGTAGTTTTGGCCAATTGCCACTTGCAGCCGCGTTTGGGTCATGCGGTCGCCCGCCTGCTCGGCATAGGGCAAGCCTTGCAAGGCCGCGTAGAGTTCGGCCACGGGGTTGGCCTGCACCATCTCAATCAGGCTCAGCTGCAAATACGACACGCCCAAGCCGGCCTTGTCGCCGCGCCGCGCAAAAAGCTTCTGCGCCTGCTGCGTATAGGTGCGGGCCTGCACAAAATCACCCCGCAACCGGGCCAACGTGGCCAGCCGAATCAAGGCCTTGCCCTCGCCCACCGCGTCCTTCAATCGGCGGCTCAGCGCCAGGGCCTGTTCCAGCACGGAGGTGGCGCGTGGCAAGTCCGCCATCGTCAACTCGGTGCTCAGTGCCTGCAAGCGGCGCACCCGCGTGGTGTCCGGGCGAGGGTCGGCCGCGAGTAGCGCCTGCAGGCTATCGGCCGCGGGCGTTTGCGCCGCCAGCGAGCCAGCGCGCAGCACCCCAATGGCGGCCAACAAAAGGAGCCCGCTTTTCATGGGCTAGTGCTCCGGCAGAGCCTCCTTTCCGCGCCTCGACGCGAGGGTAAGAGGATACGGTGGGTTGATTATCACCCCAAACGTTGCTTCTCTCCTAGCAAACAACGCCCGTTGCGCGGGTTCTTTTCCCAACCCCAAGTCGGGGTCTTGGCGTAAATCCTCCGTCAACTCAAACCCCAATTGGGCGAGGTTCCGGCGCACTTCCTCAAAGCTGTCTGTGGGTATTCCCCAGTATTCGACAATGCAGCCCGAATGAGGTGTTCCCGGCGGCACAACGCGCACCAACCGCTCTACTGCGTCACCCGTAGCCAAGTCTACTCGGAAAGAGAAATAATTTTGTGAGGCGTCGTCCACCGGTGTTCTAGGCTCGCCGTATGGCCTCTGATACATCCTTGCCTTGAGCAGGCAATCCTCCGGATTAGAAAACCTCTCTTCAACGGAAGCAGGCAACCCTTCCCGCAACAATAATTCGACAATGTCTTCAGTGCTCATACTCGTTCAGGAAATGACGACGCGTTTCTATAACTGCCACGTTGACGCGAGCCTCCCACATGCCGTTGCGCTACTGGTCAGTAAGTAAATATATACTGAAATAATAAAAATTACACCATTATTAAGCAAAAAATTACAATTTAACAAGCAGATACTACCCGCACATGGGCATTATGCCATTGAGTTGCAGTTGAGCCTGCTGCAATCGACTTCACTCCGCCACGCTCATCTTCTCGTTCTGCCGGCGCAGTCGCTGGCACAGCACCCGCAGGATGTTGCGCAGCACTTCGGGGCAGTCTTCCATCATTTCAAAGAACTCGTCCTGGTCTAGCCGCAGCGCCACCACGGCCCCGCGGGCCACGGCCGTCGCGGAGCGGGGCTCGGCATCGAGCAGGGCCAACTCCCCAAAAAAATCCCCTTTGCGAAAGGTGGTCAGCCGTTGCCCGCCGTTGAAAATGTCAACCTCCCCTTCGCAAACCAGAAAGAGGGAAGTACCCAGCATGCCCTTGGCGAATATTTCGGCTCCCGGCGCGTAAGAAACTTCGCGCATGATGGGCACCACGGTGCCGAGGACGTTTTCGGGAGTTTCGGCAAAAAGGGCCGTTCCTTTCAACAGCAACACCCGCTCTTGCGCCGAGACGCCAAGCGGTGAAACAGAAGCATTCATAAGCAGGGAGCTAACGTCGGGGTGAAGCAACAATAACTGCTCGTAGGCGGCCGGGCGCTGCTGGGGCAGTTGCCGCAGCAGCGCCCGGGCACTTTCCTCAATCAGGCGGTCGGGCGCGTGCAGGTGCTGGTAGAGGTACAGGACGGTGTTGGCCCGGGGGCGCCACTCGCGCAAAGCAACGCCGATGGTCCAGGCCGAAAACGCGGCACTGCCGCGCCGCACAATCGTGGTTTGGATGGGTTCCGACACCGTGAAGGGCCCCAGGATGTCGTCGAGGTCCTGAATCTTGTCGCGAATCCGGCCGCCGTCCACCAGGGCTTGCACGCCTTGGTACAAGGGCCGGGGCAGCACCTCTTGCAGCGCTTCCAAGGCCAGCGCCTGCCGCTCGCCGGTGAGGTGCAGGGCGGCCCGCTGCGCGTCCAGCAGGCGGGGCCGCTCGTACACTTGCAGCAAGGCCTGGAACAGCCGCTGCCGGGTGCGGCCCAACTCGTAGCGCAAGGCTAGGTCCAGCTCGGCCGAGGCCGACGCCATGCCGCACAGCAGCTGTTGCGCCAGCCGAAGCTCGTCTTCGACTACTCGCCGGAACACCGACGCGTCCTCCGGGACGGTCGCAAACGCGAGCAGGGCCTGCAGGGCGGCCGCGCGCTGGGGCAAATTGTCGGTTTGGGCGGTACGCACCAGCACGTGCCGGGCCGCAGGGGTGGCAAATTGGGCGCAAGTATTCGCCAGCACCCGCAACAGCCGTCCATCCGTTTCCAGCCGCAGCGCTTCGGCCAGGGCGGCCAGGGCGGCATCGCCCATGCGCAGCAAGCTTGCCACGGCCGGCGCCCGCACCGTTTTCAGCCCCATCATGGCCACCAGTTGCTTGGCCAGGGCCGCGTTGGGCACCGCCTCAATGGCTTCGACGGCCGCTTGCACCAGGTTCACTTCTGAGCTGTGAAACGTATTGGCCACCAGCGTTGCTTGCTGTTCCGGGGTCAGAAAACGGAACAGTGCCAGCGCCATAAACCGGGCTTCGTTATCGGCCGAGGCCACCGTAGCTGCCAGGCAAGCCTGCGCGCGGGCGTCGGTGGGGGCCACTTCCAGCCGGCCGCGCAGCGCCCCCGTGCGCACCGCCAAATCGGGATGGGTCAGCAGTTCATCGGCTTCCAGCCGCTGGCCCAGCAGCTGGCTGGCCAATTCCCGCAGCACCGAATTATCGTCGGTCAGCGCCACTTGGCGCAGCGGTTCGGCGTTCAGGTGCTTGCCCACCAGCCCCAGCACCCGGTGCCGCACGCGCCCGTTGGGGTGGTGCAACAGCGGCCCTGCGCGCTCCACGAGCACGGTAGCGCCCACTGCGTGCAGCCGGTCCACGGCTTCCAATATTTCCTCCGGGTTTGTTCCGAGCTCAGCGGCTTCCACACCTTGCCCGCCCGAGTCCGTCGGGGTACGGGGGGCACTGCTCGCCGCCGGCTTGCTGAAAGGCCGGCGCGTGGCCCGATACCCCCACAAAAACGCCACGAGCAGCAACAAGAGCCCCAGGCCGCCCACCAGCACCCAGGGCTGAAATTCTCCAACGGAAGTTGCCAGCAAAACGCGCGGCGCCCCCCATTGGCCCGTTGCCATCGGGTTGCCAGGTAGCACATGCAGACAAAAACCTTCGTTTTCCATCGTACATATCATTTTTAGCCATCCGCTTCCACGCTCGTTTTCGGCCTCACTCCGCGGCTCAATGCAGGGCCCTTTTTTTCACCAGCCCGCCCTTCATGTCGCCTATGCTTTGGGTAAAGACGAAAGCTTGCGGGTCGATTTTATGAATTTCATCGGTCAGGTTCACCACTTCTAGGCGGGTGATGATGGTGAACACAGCCTCTACCTTCAGCCGTTGGTGCCCGTGCGACCCGTAGCCCTGGGTGCATTCGTACACCGTCACGCCGCGGTGCAGCTTGTCGGTTATCATCCGTCGAATCTCGGTGCTGTGAAAGGAGAGCACCGTGAGGCCGGTGTATTCCTCAATGCCCACCAGAATGAAATCAACGGTCTTTGCCGCCGACAGATAGGCCAGAATGGAATACAAAGCGGTTTCTATCGACAGCAGCCACGCCGCCACGCTGAAGATGACAATGTTGATTATCAGTACTATGTCGCCGATTGAGGCCGGCATTTTGCGGCTCAGGTAAACGGCCAGAATCTCGGTCCCGTCCAGCACGCCGCCGCCGCGCATGGCCAGCCCCACGCCCGCCCCCAAGAAAAACCCACCAAAAACGGCTATCAGCAGTTTGTCTTGGGTCAGGGAGGGGAATGTCACTATCAACAACGCACCCGCCAGCGCCGAAATCGTCAGCAGCGTTTTCACCGCGAATTTGGGCCCCAGCTGATAGTAGCCCAGCACCACGAAGGGTACGTTTATCAGTAGGATGAGTGCCGACAACGAGATGCCCGTCAGCCGGCTCACCATCAGGGCAATGCCCGTCACGCCCCCGTCAATAAACCCGTTGGGCAGCAGGAAACCCTTCAGGCCCAATGCCGCCGCGAATACCCCAACGAGGAGCATTGCGACCTGCAGGGCCATTTGCCCCACCCCACGCTGCGACATAGCACGGGTGAAATAGGTCAAGGAAGTGGTTGGATTCACGGCGCAGTGTTTCAAGTGGAACAAGAATCACACAAGGCCATCTGGCAACTGAACGGTGCCATAACAAGCAGTTCTCAACTGCTAATCTGCCAAATTACCCTTGCGCCATGCCCACCCCAACAGGCGAAAGCGCCCATGAATATACAGTTATTTTTTTGAACTATTTGGCTAGTTCAAGAATTTTTCTCACTACTCTCGACTTGAGTTAACGCCAGAGTAGCCCAACTGAACCCGTCATACTGTAGCCTGTTGCATACACGCTACATTTTAGGCTAGTAGCAATTCTTCCCCCTGCGCCTAGCCCCTGCCGCACTTCGAGCCCTAAACTCAGAAGTGCCCAATGAAAAAGCCCCACCCTGCGAACAGAATGGGGCTCTTTGCTGTGATCCCGCTGGGATTCGAACCCAGGACCCGTACATTAAAAGTGTACTGCTCTACCAGCTGAGCTACAGAATCGGTACCTTGTCACTTCAAAAGAGCGTTACCCTTTTTTGTGGGCACAAAAGTACGACTACCTCCCGGATTTCACAACCTTGATTCAAAAAAAAGTCTCTTTTCTTTCTGTGCGGACCCTTTTGCTGGGATTAATCATCCTGCTTCTCTGTGGCTTGGCCACAAATGCCACCCCAAACAATCAGCAAAAAAAAACTCCACGGCCCACCGCCAAAAGCCTGGAGCAAGCTGATTCGCTCTTCGCCGCGGGGCAATACGAGGCTGCTTTCCCCGCGTATCGCGACCAAGTTTGGCAACAGCGGCGCACCACCCCGGAGCTGCTCCTGAAAATGGCCTACGCCCAGCAGCAGCTTGGGCACTACCCGGCCGCGCTGTTGTACTTGAGCCTGGCGCAGGCGCGGCAGCCGCGGGTGCGCACTTGGCGGCAGATGGCCGCCTTGGCCGTGCAGCACCGGCTGGTGGGCTACCCGGCCACGTGGCAGCAGGAGTTGCGGGTGCAAGCCCAACGCTACTACTACCCCGGCCTACAGGCTTTGCTGGCCGGCGCAGTCATCGGCGCTATTTGGTTGCTGTGGCGGCGTAGCCCCCGGGGCGCATGGGTGGGCTACGCGGCCTACGTGGGTCTGATAGGCGTGTACCTGCACCTGCTGCGCCCGGCCCCCGCGGCGCTGGTGGCCCGCGCCGGCGCCACCCTCATGGCCGGGCCAAGCGCCGGGGCCGCCTGGCTGAGCACCGCGGCCGTGGGCGACCGGGTGCTGGTGCTGGGGCAGCAGGACATTTGGTACCGGGTGCGCTGGCAGCAACGCGAGGCGTTTGTGCGCGCCGCCGATTTGCTGGTGGTTGAGTAGAAAAGCAGCGGCGGGTTGGCGGGGCACGGGTACTTTTGTGGCTATGTCTGCTCCTCTTTCCCTTACCGGTCTGTACGTGTATCCTGTCAAATCCCTCGGGGGCTATGCCGTGCCCGAGGCCGACGTAACGGCTCGCGGGCTGCGGCACGACCGCCGCTGGCTGCTGGTGGATGAGCGCAACCGCTTCATGACCCAGCGCCAAGAGCCGGCAATGGCTTTGCTGACGGTGGCCCCGGCCTACAATGGGTTCCTCATCAGCCACCGCCAGCGGCCCGATTTACTCCCGCTCTTCTTTCCCTTCGAGGCCACGCCTGACCGCACGCTGTTCGTCACCATTTGGGACGACATGGCGTGGGCGTGGCGCGCCGCGCCCGAAGCCGACGAGTGGCTGTCAGAAGCCCTGGGGCGCCGCTGCCGGCTGGTGTACATGTCGGACATGGTGCGGCGCGAGGCGGAGCCTGAGTTCAACCCCGAAGGCCAGCTGGTGAGCTTTGCCGATGGCTACCCGTATTTGCTCATCGGCGAAGCCGCCCTGGCCGACTTGAACGCCCGCCTGCCGCAAGCGGTGCCCATGAACCGCTTCCGCCCCAACCTGGTATTCAGCGGGGGGCAGCCCTACGAGGACGACAACTGGGAGCGTTTCCAGATTGGCGACGTGGCCTTCCGGGCGGTGCGGGGCTGCGGGCGCTGCGTGCTCACCACCATCGACCAACAGACCGCCACCAAAACCCCAGCAGGCGAGCCGCTGCGCACGCTGGCCACCTACCGGCGCACCGACGGCGGCACGATGTTCGGGCAGAACGTGACGGGGCCGCTGCAGGGCCGCCTGCGCGTGGGCGATGCCGTGACCGTACTCAGCCACAAATAGCTTGTTGGCTGCGGACAAGCCAATCGGCCACGGTTTAGCTAAACGGGCAACTCTGGTTGCGGCAGCAGCGTTCTGCCAGCCGGGCCATTTGCCCGCCTCGCTGCATGGAACTTGATTATCTGCTGGATTTCCTCCGCCGGCTGGCGGCCAACAACACCACCGCCTGGATGGCGGAGCACCGCCCCGACTACCAGCGCGCCCGCGCCACCTGCACCGAACTGGTGCGCCGGGTACTGGCCAAAGTCGCCGCGACGGACCCGGACCTGGCCGACTTGACTACGGCCGATGTGCTGTTTCGGCTGCACAAAAACGACCGGGCCCACCGCGACCCCGAGCCCTACAAGCGCCGCATGGGCGCGGGCCTGAAGCTGGGCGGGCGCCACGCGCCGCGGGCGGGGTATTTCATCGCCATTCAGCCCGATGGGCGCAGCTGGTTGGGGGCTGGCACCTTCCACCCTACTCCGGCCATGCTCGCGGCCATTCGACAGGAAATTCACTACAACGGCGACCGGTTTCACCGGCTGCGGGAGGCGCCAGAGCTGCTGCGTCACTTCCCGACGGGCCTCGACGTGAGCGGGCCGCAGCTCACCCGGCCGCCCCGCGGCTACGCTGCCGACGACCCGGACTTGGCTTGGCTGCGCCTAAAGACGTTCGGCGTGGGTCACTTTTATGCCGACGCCGAGGTGCTGGCGCCTGATTTTGTGGAGCGCGTGGTGGCGGGCATTGCTGCTGCCCGCCCTTTGGTCGACTTCTTTAACGAAGCACTGCCAGGCGCCGAGCAAGTAGGTGTCAGCTAAAAGCAAAAGCCCTGCCGCGACGAGCGAGGCAGGGCTTTTGCATGTTGAACCAAGGTGGCTTAGAACAGGCCGAACAAGGTGTTGTTAATCTTGTCGATGATGGTGCCCAGGTCTTCGGGGTTGCGCACGTAGTCGAGCTCGCTGACGTCCACGATGAGGTGGCGGCCGGCGCTGTAGGTCGAAATCCACTTTTCGTAGTGCTCGTTGAGGCTTTTGAGGTACTCGATGCTGATGCTGTTCTCGTAGTCGCGGCCGCGCTTTTCAATCTGGCTCACTAGCTTGGGCAGGTCGGCGCGCAGGTAGAGCAGCAAATCGGGCGGCGCCACCAGGTCAATCATCGACTCGAACAAGGCGTAGTAGTTGTTGTAGTCGCGGGTTTCGAGCAGGCCCGACTCGTGCAGGTTGGCCGCAAAAATGTGGGCGTCCTCGTAGATGGTCCGGTCCTGGATGATGCCTTTGCCGGCCTTCTGCAGCTCCTTGATGCGCTGCGTTTGGCGGAAGCGGCCGTTGAGGAAATATACCTGCAGGTGAAACGCCCAGCGGGGCATGTCGTGGTAGAAATCCTTCAGGTAGGGATTGTCGTCCACGTCTTCTAAAAACACTTCCCAGCGAAAATGCTGGGCCAACTTATGAGCCAGCGTGGTTTTACCAGCCCCAATGTTGCCGACGATGGCAATGTGCATGCGCTACGAACGAATAAGACGAGAGAAAAGCAGAACCCCAAAGATAGCAGCACCGCTGGGTTTCAGAACCATCATACAATATTGGCTATATTTGAAAAAACCCCCGAATACTCCTACCTTCTGCTATGCTGTCCTACCCGCCCAGCCAGCACCTTACCCTGCAAGACGAGCACGGGGCGGCCCTGGCGGACTACTTCTACTACGCGGCCGATGAGCTGCTGTACGTGCACTGGCACGGCCAATTGACTGGCGACGCCATCATCAGGGGGGTGGGGCACGGTACTGCATGGCGCGACCAACTGCACTATTCGCTTATCCTAAACGACAAGAGCGACACCGGCGGCGACTGGAGCGACGCGCTGCCGTGGCTGCAATACGAATGGCTGCCCCTGGCCGTGGACGCCGGCGTGCGGGCCATGGCTTACGTGTTTTCGCCCGACACCGAAAACCGATTCGCCAGCCATGATTTTGTGACGGCGGTGCGGCCCCGGATGGCCATCGAGCTATTTGACGACCTGGACACGGCGCTGGCTTGGCTGTTGAGCCAGCATGAGGCGCAGGACATTAGTAGCAAGGCGTAAGACGCAAGTAGCAGGACACAAGTAATAAGACGTGGGACGCAAGGCTCGGCTTATCCTGCTACTTGCGTCTTACGCCTTGCTACTCACTCGCTATTCATCGATTTTGGCTTTGACTTCGCGGGCCCCGCGCAGGGTGTGAAACTCGCCTTGGAAAGTGCGAATGCGCAGCCGCTCCTCGACGGGCAGCTCGGTGCGCACTTGCTGGTAGCGTTGGTTGAGGCGGGAGAGCACGCCGTTGGCGTTGTCCCAGTCCTGGTAGCTCCATTGGCGGCGTTCTTCGCGGGTGGTGGCAATGAAGCGCTCGTAGAGGTCGGGCAGTTCGTGGGCTTGGGCGCGGGCCAGGTTCACGTCGGAATTCAGCAGGTGCTGCTGCACGGGGTCGGAAGCGGTGCGGGGCGCGGCAGCCTGCGCGCGGGGCTTGGCTAACAGGTCGCCCGACGGCCGGGCGCCGGTGAGTTCGCCGCGCTGCCGAAGGTCGTCGGCAGTGGTTTGGGCGTGGCCCGCGAAGGGCAAAGCAGTCAGGAGCAGAAGAAGGGATGCAGCTTTCATGGCGTGGGAATGAAGACAGGAAACCGGCCAATTAACGCAAGTAGCGCGCCAACCGTATTCCCGGGGCGGTTTGGTTTCGTTTTTTTCGCCGCAATTTCGTGTTTTGCCGCTTATGACCTCTGACGCCCCCGCCGCGCCGCCGCGCATTGAGCCCGCCACGCTCAAGGACATCCCGACCATTATTCAGCTGGCCGAGGCCACGTGGGAGCCCACGTACCGGTTCATCATTTCGCGCGAACAGCTCGAATACATGTACCGCGTGATTT
Organism: Hymenobacter sp.; assembly: GCF_036388155.1. Taxonomy (NCBI): domain Bacteria; kingdom Pseudomonadati; phylum Bacteroidota; class Cytophagia; order Cytophagales; family Hymenobacteraceae; genus Hymenobacter; species Hymenobacter sp. Next base: position 22,726 of record NZ_DASVSI010000079.1, read on the forward strand.
ACACGTCGGCTTCGCTGAAGCGGCAGATGGCCGAGCAGCACCACACGTTTCTGCTGGCGTACGTGGCCGGCGAGCCCGCGGGCTTTGCGTCCTTCAGCCCCTTGCCCGCGGAGGAAGACGGCGGCACTGGCTACAAGCTGCACAAGATTTACGTGCTGCCCACCAAGCAGGGACAGGGCCTTGGCTTGCACCTCATCGAGGCCGTGGAAAACGCCACCCGGCAAGCCGGCGGCAAATTTCTCGACCTGAATGTGAACCGCTACAACCCCGCCATTGCGTTTTACGAACGGCGCGGCTTTGCCCGCCAGCGCGAGGTGGACGTACCCATTGGGCCGTACTTCATGAACGACTACATCATGCGCAAGGAGCTCTAATCTAATTCCGCGCGCTCCGACTGGGAAAGGCACTAGCGGCAGTCCTACCTCGCGGGTGGCTTCTGCATCATTTCACTCTTCGGTTTTCATCCGCTACTTCTCACGCTTCATTTTTCAGCACTCATCATGGCCATCAAACTCACCGTACTTTCCAATGGCTCTCTCCGCGTGGAGGGAGAAGACATCGAACTAGTTGACGCGCAAGGCCAGCCCTACGGCTTGGGCGGCCGCCAGCGCATCAGCATTTGCCGCTGCGGCTTGTCAAAGCAGAAGCCCTTCTGCGACGGCTCGCACAAAGGCCATTTTGAGCACGACGCGACGGCGTTTGACCTGCCCGCGCCCAAGCCGGCCGTGTGAGCTAGGTTGCAGAGCAAAAAGCCCGCTGGCCAATTGGCCAGCGGGCTTTTTGCTCTTTTTGCTCTTTGCTCTTTCGGAGTTGCACTCCGAAAGCGGCTTGGCGCGGAATTGTACTCCGCATCGCGCGCATCGGGGACTGCAAGTCCCCAGGCACCGGCTTTCGGAGTGCAACTCCGAAAGAGCACACGAGCACAGGGACTCCGAAAGAGCACAGTTGCGACTAGTACGAAGCGAAACCGGCCGTTTTTTATGAGTAACGGTAGACTAGCTCGCCGTCGGGCAAGTAGACAGTTTTGCGGAAACCTAACTTTTCGAGCAGGTTGTTGGCCGGGACGTTTTGCTTGGTCGTGACGGCCAATATTTCAGTCAGCTGCATTTCGGTCAGTCCAAACTTGATGGCGAGTTTCATGGCTTCCCGCATCAGGCCCTGGCCCCGAAAGGCCGGTTTGAGCACGCAGCCAAGCTCCCCGGTGCCGTTCTCAAAGCCCCGGTAGTAGCCCACAGTGCCGGCTACTTCGGCAGTGGCTGCGCTGACAATGGCCCAGTGTATGGAAGTGCCGCGCTGGTAGTCAGCGTTTATTTTCTCCTGCATTTCGGCCGCTTCCGTCAAGTTTTGGGCGGGGCGCGCGTCGTAGAAGGATATTTCGAACAGGCTATTGCTGTCGGCTGGCAACACTTGGCGTAGCGTGACAACGCCTGACGACAACACCGGAAAGCTTGGGTAGGGAGGCAGATTCATTACCTGGCGAACATGTTATTTGGAGCGGGCCGCCCCTACCCCTCACGCCGCCTTGCCACTCGCTCCGAGCATGAGCCACAGGTTCTGACGCACCAGGTCGCCCATGGAGTCGCATTTGTCGAAAGCCGCGGTTTTGTGGTAGCGGTTGAGCTCGTCTTTGAGCTGGGCTACTTTTTCGGGGGGAGCTAGGTCGTGGCGGCGCATCACGTCGAGAAGGTCGCGGAGGCGGTAGCGCTCGGCGCGGGCGCGGCGGGCCATGAGGGCCCGTTCTTCGGTTTGGTATTGGCGCAGGGTTTCGGGCTTGAGCAAGCGGGCGCACATGGCCACCACGGCGGCGTTGTCCTTGAAAAACTGCGGCAGGTACATCACCCGGCGGCCTTCGTAACTCTGCTGGTCGAAGTCGATGGCTCGCACGCGGTACTGCTCGTCCTCGAAGTCAGGCGTCACGTCGATAACGTAGTTGTAGGCGCGCATGTCGCCGAGCAGTCGCACAAAGCAGCGCTCATTAAACTTCACAAATTCCTTGGCAATGCGCACTTGGTTGAGGTGCGGCTGGCTGAGGCGCAGCCGGATGAAGTCATCGCCGGGAATGCCGGCAATGTGCTCCTCAATGAGCGTGTCTTCGTGCACCAGAAAGTTCATCGAATTGGGCGAGAGCAGGTGCTCCAGTTCCAGGCCGTAGAGGCGCGAAGCGTCGGCCTGCTTCACGTAGAAGTAGTCGTAGTTGTCGTTGAACTGGTTGACGATGCGCACCCGAAACGGCTTGGAATTGCCAAACTCGCAGTAGTCGATGCGGTCGGCCACCAGGTGCTCGGTGAAGGACAAATCGCCGGCCGTTTTCAGCAGCGCGTACACTTCAGTGAGGCCCTGGCTCAGTTCGCGCAGGGCCTGGGGCTCGAAGAAAACGGTTTGCCACAGGGTGTCGCGCCCGGTGCGGTCGAGCAGCGGGAAGGAGCTGCTGAAGTGCCGCAGGTCGTCGTACTTCACGGGCAGCGGAGCTTCGCGGTCGTACTCGCGCAGGTACTCGCGCAGCTCTGGCGTGATGGGATACGGCGGCTTTTTGCGCGAGATGTCCATGTTAGTTAGGGCAAGAGGGTATGGGGGTAGGAGGGCAAGAGGTAGAACGTGTAGCGCAACGTTTGATGTACCACGCCTCTGACTCTCGCCCTCTTACCCCCATGCCCTCTTGCCCTGTTCGTTACCCCGCGAGCTGGTTCACCAGCTCCACGTACTGCTGGCGGGCGGCGTCCTTGCTGGTGCCGCGCAGGCCGGTCCAGGCGTCGTATTTGGCAATGGCTTTAAAATCGAAGCCGCCGGGGCGGTCGCCGGAGATGTCGCCTTCGGTGGCTTGCTTGTAGAGGGCGTAGAGTTGGAGCAGCACCATGTTCGACGGCTTGCTGGGCAGTTGCTGGGCACGCTGGCTGGCGGCTTCAAATTCTTCTTGCGTAGTCATGCGGTGAAATGGTGAGGTGGTGAGTGGTGAGGTGGTGAGTGGTGAGGTGGTGAGCGCTGAAGTCCGCTAACGCAAATTGCGCCGGCAGAACATCAAACTCGCCATTTCACCACTTCACCACCTCACTATATGACCCGCAAATCTATTCACGGACTGGCTACGGCCGCGCTGCTGCTCACCGCCCCCCCGGCTTTTGGCCAAAAAACCTACCTGCACTGCGGCAAGCTGCTGGACGGGCGCAGTGGCAAGCTGCTGAGCCAGCAAACGATTGTGGTAGAAAAAGACCGGATTACGGCCGTGCAAGCCGGCTACACCACGGGCGGCGCGCAGGACAAAGTCATCAACCTGGAAAACCGCACCGTGCTCCCGGGCCTCATCGACTGCCACGTGCACGTGCTTTCGCACCCCGGCAAGGGCAGCAGCATGAACCAGTTCACGATGAACCCCGCCGACTACGCCTACCGGGCCATGGGCGACGCCCTGCTCACGCTGCGCGCCGGCTTCACCACGGTGCGCGACATGGGCGGCGAAGACGGCGTGAACATCTCGCTGCGCAACGCCATCAACAAGGGCCAGGTGACGGGGCCGCGCATCTTCACGGCCGGCGGGGCCATTTCCGCCACGGGCGGGCACATGGACGAGGCCGACGGCCTGAGCCGCCACCTGATGGAGCAATACGGCCAACCCGAGACCATTGCCAACGGCCCCGACCAGTGCCGCCAGGCCGTGCGCGAGCAATTCAAGCGCGGCGCCGACGTCATTAAGATTGCCAGCACCGGCGGCGTGCTCGACCTGAGCAAGGACGGCAGCGGCCCGCAGTATTCGGAAGAGGAAATCCGGGCCGTGGTGGAAACCGCCCGCGACCTGGGCCTGAAAGTGGCCTGCCACGCCCACGGCGCCGAAGGCATCAAGCGGGCGGTGCGGGCCGGCGTGGCCAGCATCGAGCACGGCACCATCATGGACGACGAGTGCCGCAAGCTGATGAAGCAAAAAGGCACCTGGTACGTGCCCACCATCATTGCCGGCAAGTCGGTGGCCGACTCAGCGCGCATCACCGGCTACTTCCCCGCGGCCATCATCCCCAAGGCCCTCACCATCGGGCCGATGATTCAGGCGAACTGCGGACGGGCCTACAAGGCGGGCGTTAAAATTGCGTTTGGCACCGACGCGGGCGTGTACCGGCACGGCGTCAATGCCCTGGAATTTGGCTACATGACCGCGGCGGGCATGCCACCCATTGAAGCCATCCGGGCCGCTACGGTGAACGCGGCCGAGCTGCTGGGCGAAACGCAGAACCTGGGCACCCTCGAAGCCGGCAAGCTCGCCGACATCATTGCCTTAGACGGCGACCCGCTGCAAGACATTGCGGCCCTGATGCGGCCCACCTTTGTAATGAAAGCCGGCGTGGCCTACCGGCAGGAATAGTTGTATGAGGGTGTGGGGTTTAGAGGAGGGTACGGGGTGAAGTGTTGTCATCCTGAGCGCAGCGAAGGACCTTATCACGTTCGCGCCTATTAGCATCACTGCTAGTTGTTCTGATTTAATAAGGTCCTTCGCTGTGCTCAGGATGACAACACTTCACCCCGTACCCTTCTCTCTCCCTTCCTACCCTCTTACCCTAAAAACTAAGCTCCGCCGCAACCATGGCCCATACGCGCGGCGTATGCTACCGCCCAGCCTTGCTGGATTTTGCCTATGAAAACGCCCGATTTAAGCGCCTTGGTGCAGCAGTTCCTGGAACACAAGCTGACCTTGGCCCTCGCCGAGAGCTGCACCTGCGGCCTGGTGGCAGCCCAGTTGGCCCCAGCCACGGGCTCCAGCGAAGTGCTGCTGGGCTCCGTGGTGACCTACCACATGGAAGCCAAGCAGAAGCTGCTGGGGGTGAAAAAAGAAACCCTGGCCACGTATTCGGCCGAAAGCCAGCAAACCACCAACGAAATGGCCCAAGGCCTGCACCGCCACTTGCCCGCCGCCGACGTGTGCGTGGCCGTGACCGGCCTGTGCGGCCCCGGCGCTTCGGAAACCCCCAACAAGCCGGTGGGCACGGTGTTCGTCACCATTTTACTGGAAGGCCGGGCCCACGAATACCGCACCCAGTTCGACGGCAACGGCGACAAGCTGCGCGAACAGGCGGCCCAGTTCATCTACCAACAGCTGAGCGAACTGCTGAACCGGCGCAAAGAAGTGTCGGGGGCGGTGCAGCCGGGCACCAAGCAGGTGTCGCAACTGTCGGCCGCGCACAAAAGCTAGCGGACCGCCGCGCGGCATACGTAGGCCCCGGCGCTGATACTGCCCACACCATACCGGAATACGACGCCGGGATTGTAGAAGACATACGTGTAACCGCTGTTATGCGGTATTGCGTCCTCATGATGTCGTTGTTGGCATCTTTGCTAGTAATCCTTATTTTACGGATTTAAAAGGGGGATGCCCTGTTTCTTTATACCTCAGTTCTGAAGGTTTGCGGAATCTCATGCTGATTTTGAGTTCGAACACGCAGGCACTAGCGCTGCTTTCTGCAGGCACAACGTCAATCCACAAAGGGTAAGAAGAGTTTGGCCCGGAAAGCAGCGTTACGACATCGTTTATTTCGTAAAACTTACCCTTGACGTTTTCATCTGTCAGCAAGGTTAAGCGCATGAAATCATCAGTAGAATTGTACTTAGCGTCGGGCTCTTTTACGGGAGTTATAATAAATTTACAATCCTGGACGGCTGATTTTTCTTCCGCTATTTCAATTAACGTAGCTAACAGATTCTGGTGGAATTGTTCAGGAGAGAGCTGCATGGTTATTTAATTATTTTTGAAGAAACGACTTTTACACCTGTTATCATACCGCTCGCATTTGTGCTTATGCTGTGACTCACAATTGTCGCTCCCTTCACTTTAACCCCTGCATTTTCTAAAAGTCGGGGGTAATTAGCAGTTTCGGCAACACTCGGCTGATAGTGCCCAGATAAATTGTCTATTTGTCTTATTTGGCCTTGGCCATTTAATCGTAATTGCCCAGCAGCTTGCACTGGTTGACCACTTCCAAGCAGATGGTGCTTATTACCAATAATCAACTTCCCTTCATCGTCAATAACAAAGTCAAATTGTTTCCTGCCGTTGACGCCTTTAATGTTGCCGTCAATAATTTCGTACGGAATGATTTTTCCGTCAGCAGGCATTGCTTCATTAGGAAACTTGTTGGGTATCTTTTGGATTGGTGCTGCAAGCTGCCTTAAGTCGCTTAGTTTTTGAATGCGAATCCCCTTTACTTTGGCTAGCAGGGCAATCAATTCGGCTTCCTCCTCAGGGGCCAGCGTGCCAGCCGCGTGCTGCGCCACCAAATAGCGCAGGCGCGCCTCGTCGCGGTTCACTGGCGGCAAACCCGGCGCCTGGGCCGGTGTGGTGCTGCCCAATATCAAGGCCAGTATCAGCGCTATCGGCACTAGTGCCGAAGTCACAGCAGCCTCGACCACAACTTCCGCCACTGCTTCCGCCACTGCTTCCGCCACTGCTTCAGCCACCGGCGCGGGCGTCAGCAGGGGCACCACGAACGGGTCCACGAACCCTTGTTGTGGCGTGCCGTGGTTGCGCGCGGTCGGGCTCGTGTATGCGGCCGGCCCGCCGGGCTGAATTGTCAGCTGCGGGGTCGCAACGGTCAGATGGCACACGTAGGCCCCGGCCTCGGCGCTGCCGCTCTCGAACGTTTCCCGGTAACCCACGCACTCGCCCGCCTCCCAGGCCAGCGTTTCGCGAGCCGCCCCGCCCCGGGTTGCGTAAAAGACGACGCACCCGGCCAGCGGCCGACGCGGCGCGGCCGCCCAAGCCAGCAAGGCGTCGTCGTAGGGCACATCCAGGGCCAAGTGCACCAGGCCGTGGCGCACCTTGGCGCTCACCCGCCCTCGCTCGCTGGTGGCTTGGGTGAATTCGTAGGTGCAGTGCCGCGCGGGGTAGTGCTGGCCGGCCAGCTGCAATTCAGCATAGAAAGACGCCGTAGGTTCTGGAGAGGGTAGACAGATAGATGCCTTTCAAAGCTACGCCGCAGTCGTTGTGTCGAATAGGAACCATTTTGTTCCGCCTCTAGGGCTTTTCTTCCCCGGCCGCCTCGCGATACAGCGTGGTGACGCGGAAGAGGCCTGTTTTGCGGTCCACGTCGGTCAGGCTTTGGCCGAGGCGCAGCTGGCCCAGGGCGGCTACAAAGGCGGGGTTGCTGGCCTCATACATGTCGCGCAGGTAGCGCACGGTGAGCGGGAAAACCAAGCCCGTAAGCCCCCGGCTGAAGAAGTAGCGGGTAGCCCCGATGGTGCGGCCCCCACCCGGCCCGGCAGCCACTGCCGCGTCACCCGCCGCTTTTGCGGGTGTGGTGTTGCTGGAATACACGCAAAGGGTGTCGGCAAATTCAAGCCGGTACTCCTCGCCCCGGTGCAGCCGAAAGGTGCGGCCCTTGCCCGATGTGTAGCCCCACACGCTGTCCGGGGCCACGCGCTGCTTCACGGTTTTGGTGCCGCGCGGCACTTCCACCACCAGCTGCCCGCGCTTGTCGGGGTAAAAAGCGTCGGTGCCAGCCGGCTGCGGCTTGCGCAGGCGGTAGGCGGCGGCGGTGCGGTAGGCGCCCGGTGGGGCAATGGTCACTGCCTGCGCCGCGGCAGGCCCCGCCGTGGCCAGCAGCATCGAAAATCCAACCCAGTAGCCGCGTGTATTCATTACGCGAAAGTAGCGCGCCAGGGCGTTCGCGCCTCACTCGTGCGGAGTTGGCGGTGGGAAGTGGCTTTCGCGAGCGACATTCACCGGAGCCATTTGCAGCGTGGTTTTGGGTGATGGGCCGGCGGGGCATTGCGCGCGCTTCGGGCCCGGCCCAGGGCAGGAGCTAACGAATGTGGCGGCCATTGCCGAACTTTGGGCAAGCTACTATTTACGGTCTGGCCATTTTTTTATTTTTTATGAAAAAAACCCTCTTGCCGCTGCTGCTTGCGGCCCTCATGCTTGCCCACGGCACCGCTGGCGCCTGGGGTTTCTTTGGCCACCGCACCATCACGCAGGTGGCGGTGTATGAGCTGCCGGCCTCCATGCAAGCGTTCTACTACCGGCACATGGCCGAGCTGGTGCGCTTGAGCACCGCGCCCGATGAGCGCCGCAACGACGACCCCACCGAGGCCCCGAAGCACTTCATCGACATCGACCACTACTCCGAAAACGACCCCTTCGGCAAGATGCCCCGCGTGTACGACAAAGCGGTGGAGAAATTCTCGGCCGACACGCTGAAGAAGTACGGCACCGTGCCCTGGGTGGTGCTCGAAGTGAAGGACAACCTCACCGAGGCCTTCCGGCAGCGCGACACGCTGAACATCATCAAGTATTCGGCCGAGCTGAGCCACTACGTGGGCGACGCCTTCGTGCCGCTGCACACCACCATCAACTACGACGGCCAACTCACCGACCAGAAGGGCCTGCACAGCCTGTGGGAAAGCCAGCTGCCCGAGCGCTTCATCAACGACTACAAGCTGGAAGGCGAGCAGGCCAAATACGTGAAAGACCCGCTGGCGGCCATTTGGGGCGTGTTGCAGGAAAGCTACGGCTTCGTGGGCGAAACCTTCGACCGCGCCACCAAGATTGAAAAAACCATGAAGCCCGACGTGCGCTTCACGTTTACACACCGCGCCGGCAAAACCTCGCGCCGCTACTCCGACGCCTTTGCCGACGCTTACGAGAAAGCGGTGGGCGGCATGGTGAGCTACCGCCTGAAGGGCGCCCCGATGATGGTATCCTCGCTGTGGCTCACGGCGTGGCAAGACGGCGGCAAGCCCGACCTCGACGGCCTGATGACGCCCAACAAACCCACCAAAGACGAGAAGGTCAAGCTCAGCACGGAGCTCACGGCCTGGAAGAAAAACACCCTGAGCCAGGACCAGTTGCTGCTGGCCCAGCAGAAGGCCAAAAAGGTGGAAGTGGTCGACGAAATCAAGTCGGCCAAGGACATGGCCCTGCCGCCCGACGAAGCCGAAGCCCCGCCCGCGGCGCCCGCCCCGGACCCCGCCCCCGTTCCGGCCGCCGAGCCCGCCATCGACAAGCTCAAGGTGAAGAGCAAAGGCAAGGACGGTAGCGAAAAAATTAAGCAGAAGGGCGGCGCGCCCAAGTAGGCAAGCACTGTGGAGGTTGGGTCGGAAAGATTCAACAACAACGGTTCAGCCAATAAAATTGGTTATGGCCGAGGATAAAAAGCTGCCGTAGTAAGGCCGGGCCCGCATGTGCGAGCCCGGCCTTTTCCTTTCCACCTTCCTTTCCTTCACCGCCTATGATACTGCGACTAGACGAGCTGGCCCTCGACCTCCCAAAACCCAAAAACCCCTCCGCCAACGACGCCTCCGCCGTGCAAGAGCTGCTGGGCGGCAAGTTCGGCGAGATGAGCACGCTGATGAACTACACGTTCCAGTCGTTCAACTTCCGGGGACGCGACCGGCTCCGGCCGTTCTACTCGCTCACGGCGGCCATTGCGGCCGAGGAGTATTCGCACATCGAAGCGGTGAGCTACGCCATCAACCTGCTGCTGACTGGCGTGAGCAAGCGCGGCACCGACCCCGTGCCCGGCCCGCTGGCCGGCGCCGCCGACGCCCGCATCTCCGACCACTTCATTGCCAGCGGCCAGGCCGCCCTGCCCATCGACGCCATGGGCCGGCCCTGGAGCGGCGACAACGTGTTCAGCTCCGGCAACCTGCGCCTCGATTTGCTGCACAACTTCTTTCTGGAGTGCGGCGCCCGCGCCAACAAAATGCGGGTGTACGAAATGGTGACCGACCCCTGCGCCCGCACCATGGTGGGCTACCTGCTGGTGCGCGGCGGCCTGCACGTGTACGCCTACGCCCTGGCCCTGGAAAAACTGACCGGCGTGGACGTGAAAAAGCTCATGCCCATCCCCACACTTAGCAACAACGCCTTCCCCGAAGCCAAGGCGTTCATGAAGCACGGCTTGCACCGCGAGCTGTACACCTTCTCGCCCAATGCCTACATGGAAGCCGGCGTGATTTGGAACGGCAAGCACCCCGAAGACGGCTCCGAGCTGGAGGTGATTCAGGGCGCCAAGAAGGGTGTGCCCTACCCCATTTTGGAAGAAGAGCCCCAGCTCAATTCGCCCGGCGAGGACAACTTCGACCCCGAGATGTTCTCCGACATTGCCAAGAAGCTGGGCCTGAGCAAGGACCTGAATTCGTACCGGCCCAAGTAGAGACGCAATATTTTGCGTCTCGTCGTTGAACAGCTTGCGTTGAACAACACCCGAACGGCGCGGCCGACGAGACGCAACATGTTGCGTCTCTACAACCAGCCCGGCTCCGCCAATGTGCGGGGCCGGGTTTATTTTGTGGCATGAACCGTTTCCTTTTCGCCGGACTGGCCCTGCTGGCCGCCTGCAACCAGACGCCTCCCCCCACGGCCGCCCCAGTCGTCCGCAAAGACGTGCCCGGCCCCGACATTGCCGCCCTCACCGACAGCACGGCGCCGGCCGCGCTGCTGGCCTACGGCAAGCAGTACCCCGGCTCGGAAGTGCTCATCAAGACGCGGCTGGGCAACATCCGGGTGAAGCTCTACGACGACACGCCCATTCACAGGGCCAACTTCCTGCTGCTGGCCCGCAAGGGCGTGTTCGACGAAACCATGTTCAACCGGGTGGTGAAGAACTTCGCCGTGCAGGGCGGCCAAACCTACAACGCCCGCACCATCCGGCTGAAGCGCTACCGGCTGCCGCCCGAAATCCGGGGCACGACGCATTACCACAAAAAAGGCGCCCTGGGCATGGCCCGCTACGACGATGAGCAGAACCCCGGCCGCCTGTCCTCCAACACCGACTTCTACTTGGTGGTGGGCGAAAAACTCACCCCCGACCAGTCGCAGGCCATGACCCGCCGCCAGCTCACCCCCGCCCAAACCAAGGTCTACGCCACCCAAGGCGGCGTGCCCGCCCTCGACGGGCTGTACACCGTATTTGGCGAAGTCGTCGAGGGCCAGGACGTGGTCGACAACATCTCCAACCAGCCGGTGGAGTCCGACAAGTGGCCCGTCGAAGACATTCCGCTCAAAGTGGAAGTCGTGAAGTAGCCCCCAGGGGCAGTTCTGTTAGGCCAAGGGCTCGGGCGTGCCGAAAGCCTCCAGCAGCGGCAGCAGCCCTTGGGCGTGGGGCTGCCCCGTGGCGGCCCGCCGCACAAAGTGCGTGAATTCCTCGATTTCCACGGTCCGGAACCGCATCGACCATTCGGCAAAGGCCCGGCTCTGTACCGGGCCGTCGGCCAGCTTCGTCACGCTGCGGTGGCGCACGTCGGCCTCAATGGTTTTGTAGAGCGGATGAATGGCGTCGTCGCGGCCTTCCAGCACCTGCAAGATGTTGCCCTCGCTGTAGAGCAGCACGCCCGTTACCCCCAGCGCCGCGTTGGTATCGCGCCAGTGGCCCAGCAGCCGCTGCAATTCATCTTCGGAAAGGTGTGCGCTCGCAACGCTGGTGTAAACGAGGTGGTGCATACGGGTTATCAGCGGGGATGCAGTTGGAAAAGCGACGAATACCGCCAATGCGGGTGTCAAAACTAAACCCTTAGCCCGACGCGAACAACCTCAACCGTAGCACTGGGCGCTGCCCTACTCATGCCCTGCATCGAAAAGGTACGGGATGCCTCAGCTTGTTGGGCCGTTATCGACTCGCGCTTCCACTGCCTGCTGCGCCGCCGCCGACACCGCCGACAGAACGTCGTAGCCCGTGGCGGCTTCGATGGCGTCCACGGTGGTGCGGTACGCCCCCCAGTTCGTGCTGAGACTGTTGTCATTGGGCACGTCGATGGCAATAACGCGCGTGCTGCTGCTGACGCGGGAAGCGTCGTTGTCCCCCTTCGGCAGGACGACGACCACCTTCCAGCAGCGGGCCGGCACCGTCACCCGGCCCTGGTCGAGGGTTTGGGCAAATCCGTTGCTGCCCGTGCCGCCGCGGCCGTAGCTGCCGCACACCACGTAGAGCTCGTTGCCCTGGCCGACCAGCTTGCGGCAGTACTCTTCCAGGTTGGCCCAGGTTTCCTGGTTGTTGCGCGGGGCCTGGGGCATCATGTTGCTCATCAAAAACGTGGCCGAGTTGTCGGCTACGGTCTTGGTGCGGTCGGCGCTGGGGCAGTTGTGGCCGCGGTCGAAGCCCGAGCCAACATAGCTGCTGGCGTTGGGTTTGTGCCAGGCCGCCGGCAGGTCGGGGTCGGCCCGGAAGTCGTCCTGCCGGGCGGCACTGCCGAGCCAGTCGGCGCTCAAGTGCCAGCTCACCCAGTTGGGCTTGCCCTGGTCGCGGTGGTAGCTCAGGGCGTACTGCGGCTTGCTCAGCAGGTAATTGGCGGGCTGGGCGGCGTCCGCCGTGGCCCCGCTGGGGTTGCCCAGGGCCAGGTGGTCCGGCAACGCCTGCGGGGCCACGGCGTCATCCTGGCAAGCGCTGGCGGTTAACGCTAGCGCCAGCAAGGCATAACGGACTGGCAAAGAAGATATGTGCATTGGTAAACCCACCTGTTCGGCAACCGTGAAACAGCACCACGGTAGGTGTCAAATTACTTTTTTGGCTGCTACTGGCTAGCGAACCCGTTTAACGTTATTGCGCCCAGCTCTTGGTAATGAACTACTCCGCATTCGCCGGCTTGGCCGTGTCAAGTGGGCAGCCCTAGCCGTGGGCAAAGCCGGCCATGCCGTTTACGCCCCAAAAGCCTGTTTTCTTTTGAAATTCTACGCCGTAAAGATAATGGGCCACGGAAGGCCGTTGCGCTAAGGGGCGGGTTTTGTAGCGCACTTCGCGCTGAGCAGCCGTGGGGTGTAGCGGCCGTGTCGAGGGCAATTCATGAAGGGTAGCGGCCTTGCCTAATCGTACCACAATACATGAAACGTTCTAGCAAGTTGGCTCCGCTCAGTCCGACGCCTTAGGCGTCTGACCGGTTGCCGCACATACAATACTGCGACGGCCGTGGACCGACAACCGGTCGGACGCCTAGGGCGTCGGACCGGCCAGCGACATCCTCCCCGAAGAGCCTCTTTTTAATAATCAGCGCTTTATCAAGCAAAAAGACCTGCCCCCAGAGGAGACAGGTCTTTCTTTATCAGGAATGGGAACAGCTTCCCGCTCTTGATTCAAATGAGCTTGTGCAAGAAGCTTACCAAATTTTGGCGCGGACAGCTGCTGGGCGCACCATTTTGTCGCCGTCCTTGCAGCTGAAGGCCTTGTGGAACTCCGGGAAGTTCTGCAACGGCCCAATGGTACGGTAGTGGCCCGGCGAGTGCGGGTCGGTCTGGAGCTGTTGGCGCTGGGCCTCCGGGCGCTGGTTTTCGCGCCAGATTTGGGCATAGCTCAGGAAGAAGCGTTGCTCGGGCGTGAAGCCGTCAATTACCTTGGCAGCCTTGGCCTGGGGGGTTTTCATGAAGGCCGCGTAGGCAATGGTGAGGCCACCAAGGTCGGCTAGGTTTTCGCCCATGGTCAGGTTGCCATTCACGTGTACCGAGTCGAGGGGCGTGAAGGCATCAAACTGCTTACCCACCACAGCCGCACGGGCCATAAACTTCTCGTTGTCTT
>NZ_DASVSI010000080.1:0-27702 GCF_036388155.1 Hymenobacter sp.
TGCTGATGTATAAGTCGCCCTCGGACGTGACTTCCGAATACAGAATGCCGGCCGACGACTCGCTCACGTTGGCCACGTCCTGACCCGTGGCAATGAACAAGGCCGTGATGCCATTGGCGGAGTGCGCGCCGTTGTTGTTGGCCCCCGAAATGAAGGCGCCCACGTTGCTCACCTGCCCGTGGTAGGCCAGTTGCTCGGGCGTTACGCGCATGCGCTGCTGCAGCACCTCACGCTTCACCACGGCTTCGGCCACCACCCGTTTGCCCCGGGTACGCATCACGTTGATTTGCGAGGCTTTTTTGTCGGTGGCAAAGTTCGACTCGAGGTAGAAGTGCTCTACTTTAGTGCCTTTGTAATTCTCCAGAATCCAGGAGCAGGCGGCGAAGGTGGCGCGGCCCACCATGTTCTGTCCGGCCGCGTCGCCGGTGCTGAAATTGAAGCGCAGGTAAGCAAACTTGTTGCTCAAATACGTGTCGACGTATTGCAGCTTGGCCACGCTCGACGTGCTTTCGGCCTGGGGCCGAATCTGGTCGATGTTGTCCTCCACCCATTTGCCAAAATCGCGGGCGCCGCGGGCATCGGCAAACACAAACACCGGCGCCCGCTGCATGGCGTCGCCCACCACGGTGCACTTCACGCCGCCGCATAGGTTCAGCACCTGAATGCCGCGGTTGTAGCTGGCCACCAGGGTGCCTTCGGTGGTCGCCATCGGGATGAGGAAGTCGCCCTGGGCGTGCTCGCCGTTCACGGTGAGGGGGCCGGCCAGGCCCACCGGAATCTGGGCCACGCCCACGAAATGCTCGCAGTTGCCTTGCAACTGGTGCGCGTCGAAAGAGTAGTGTTTGAGGTGCTTGAATTCCTTCTCCGAGAACTGCTCGGCGAAGCGCTGGCGGGCCGCGATGGCGGCGTCGGAATAGTCGTCTTCCTCGGAGCGGGGAATGCGGGGTTTCTGATTGGAGGCGCTCACGATGGCGTCTTCTACCTCCACGTGCAGGTCGCCGAAGGCATCGGTCGAAAACCACACCTGCACCGCGTGAATTCCCTCGGCCAGGGCGGGCATGTCAAGCAGAAACGTCAGCGAGCGGCCCACGGGCAGCTCGATGGCTTGTCCGTCGGCGCTGATGCTGGCGGCGGGCCGTTGTTCGCCATTGCTCAGGTCAACCCTCACTTGCTCGGCCGGCACCACTACGTCGCCAATCTGTACTTGCTTGAAGCCCGTGAGATTCACGGTGTCGAGCCGGTTTTTGATGCTGAAAGCCACGCCCGCGTTTTGCGGCAAATTGTGCAGGCTGCCACGGGTATAGAGCAGCTTGAGGAGCATGGGGCTAGGAGTGAAAACCATGAGAGGAAGCAGTGAAGATGGATGGGAATGGCGATGAAGTGCAGTAAGGGGGTGAAGGTGGGAAATTTTGGGAGAAAAGTAACGCCGAGGTTGACAATTAGCCGCCCGATGAATGGAAAGCCCACCAGCCCGGGAGTTTACCCGCTTGGTTGGCGTGGGCCAGCACGTGCCGGCTTGCCCGGCAATGGAAACCGCTGAAATTTCTGCCAGCGCGAAAAATCTTTGCCCGCTGAATTCGTCTAGCACAAGCCGGCGGGGAGAGTTCACGGGTTGTTCACGCCGTAGCAAATTATTTAGCTCAGCCAAACCCCACGGCCGCGTACCTGTTATCACCGCCCCGCACTGTGCCGCTTTCTCATTCCCTCTTTTCTGCAATGTCTTTGCCTACCGACTACCCCCGCTTCACGCTGGGCCTCGCTTTGAGTGCCGAACAGCGAGCCTTCTTCGCCAAACACGGTTTTCTGCATTTTCGTGGGTTTGCCGCTCCCGAACACGTGCAGCGCATTCTGCGGGCCACGCAGCAAGTGCAAGCCAAGTGGCTCGCCGAAGGCGTGGAAAAAGTAAACGGCGTGCCCATCAAGTACGGCCACGACGTGGACGGCGCGCGCATCGTGCAGCGCTTCGCCTTTGCCTCGCAGCACCACGAAGGGCTGCACGAGCTGCTGCAAGACCCGCGTTTTCGGGCGTTGTTTCCGCTGCTGGAGGCCGAAGACGGCCGGGTGGGCGAAAACGAGAAAGACGGCCTGGTGGTGAACCACTACGTGAACGTGGACGGCTCGGAGTTTTCACAAATGGGCTGGCACACCGATTCCTTGCGCGACGTGTTCTACGGCAAGCGCATCGGCCCTATGCTCAACGTGGGCCTGCACCTCGACTGCAACCAGGCCACCAACGGCGGCTTGCGCGTGATTCCGGGCACCCACCGGCAGAGCCTGCACAAGATGCTGTTTCGCAAGAAGTACTACAAAGACGTTTCCGACGACCCCGACGAAATCGCCATCGAAACCGAAGCCGGCGACCTCACCGTGCACGACGGCCGCATGTGGCACCGGGTGGCCCGTTCGCCGCTCACCGGCGAAGCCAGCCGCCGCCGCGTGATGTACGTGCCCATCATCGCGGGCAAGTACCAACCCAAAAGCGAGGCCAGCCCCACGCCCTTCTATTTGCGCTTTCTCCACCTTGTCAAATAAATGCAGAATGACTTGCTAGGCCACAGCCGCCGGCATGTTTCTGCATTCTCCCTCCCCACTAAAGTCAACATATGTACGCCCTCGTTACTGGCGCCTCCCGCGGCATAGGCCGCGCCATTGCCCTGCAACTCGCTCAGCGCGGCCACGACCTGCTCCTGGTGGCGCGTTCCGAAGACCAGTTGAAGGCTCTGGCCCAGGAGATTGGGCAGAAGCACCAACGGCAAGCTCAGGTGCTGGCCCTGGATTTGGCTGCGCCTGGTGCGGCGGAAAAGACGGCCGCCTGGGCCACCCAGCACACCAATCAGTTGGCGGTGCTGGTCAACAACGCGGGCTACGGCCTCTGGGGGCGCTTTGAAGACCTGGGCCTGGCCGAGCAGCAGAACATGCTGCAGCTCAACATGGCCTTGCCGGTGGCGCTCACGCATGCTTTGCTGCCCGCCTTGCACCAAGCGCCGCAGGCGTATATCCTGAACGTGGCCAGCACTGCCGCCTACCAGGCCGTGCCTTCATTGTCGCTCTACGCGGCCAGCAAGGCGTTTTTACTCAGCTTCAGCCGGGGCTTGCGCTATGAATTGAAAGCGCGCAACGTTTCGGTCTCCTGCCTATGCCCGGGCGCTACTACCACCGACTTTGCCGACCGCGCCGGCATGGGCGCCGAGCTGCAGGCCACGGCCAATAAGGTCTCGATGACGGCCGAAGCCGTGGCCGCAATTGCGGTGGCTGGCCTGCTGGCCGGCGAGGCTGAAATCATTCCCGGCGTGCTCAACAAAGTCTCCGCTGGCCTCACCAGCGTGGTGCCGAAGGGCATCGTGGAAAAAATAGCCGCAGGCATCTACGAGAAATATCTGTAGATGCCTGCGGCTGGTTATGAGAGGGCTGCCTAAAAAGCGCTTAAATTATATCGGCCATTCATGCTGAGCTTGTCGAAGCATGACCGGCTGGCAAGTTTCTAGCAGTTTCAAGGTTCAAGTGCTTGTCTGCTTGCGCTTGTCTTTAGCTTTTCTTCAGCGAGGAAAGCAGATTCTTTTTCATGTAAGCGGCGCTTTGGGTGATGCTCTGGTAGGCGTCGAGGGAGAAATTTTCCTGCTCCATGTAGGCGTGCTTCAGGCCCGAGGCGGCGGGATTGGCAAACAGCTTCCGGTAGTCAATCGAGCCCGCTCCCACTTCGGTGTTCAGGTCGGGTTTTGCTTTGTCCATATCTTTCACGTGCCACATCGGAAACCGGTTGGGGTGGGCCTGAAGCAACTTCGCGGGGTCTTGGCCGGCCCGCACTACCCAGTACACGTCCATCTCAAAATCGACCAGAGCGGGGTCGGTTTCCTTCAGCATGACGTCGTAGAGCGTGGTGCCGCCGATGGGCTTGAATTCGAAGTCGTGGTTGTGGTAGCCCAGCTTCAGGCCCGCTGCTTTGCACACAGCGCCGGCCTTGTTCAGCTTGGCGGCCACGGCCTTGAAGTCGTCGGGGGTGGTGCGCACTTGCTCGTCCAGGTACGGCACAATGATGTAGGCTTGCCCGGTGGCGGTGGCCGCTGCAATGTAGGCCTTGAGGGCGTCCTCATTGCCGGTGCGCATGTAGCTGCCGAAGTCGTAGTGCCCGCTGGAAGTGGTCAGGCCATTGGCGGCGAGGGCCGCTCGAAAATCTTTTGGCGTGAGGCCCCAGAAGTGCTTTTCGGGGCTATAACCATAGGTTTCCACGTCCTGATACCCGGCTTTGGCCACTTTCGCCAGTGTGCCCTTCACGTCTTTGCCGATGTAGTCGCGCAAGCTGTACAACTGCAGGCCGGCTTTGAGCGATGTTGGGGCAGCAAAAAGCAGCTTGGGCTGCGCCAGGGAAATGGCGGACAGCAAACCTATTTGTTTCAGGAAGTCGCGGCGTTGTGTCATGAGGTTGTTTTGAATGAGAGGTAAAGTGGGCAGCAGGGTAAAAGTAAATGCCCAGACAACGGACTTAAAGAAAGACGGTCATGCTGAGCGCAGTCGAAGCATCTCTACCGCAGCACTAAATCTGATTAGTGTCACAGGAGAGATGCTTCGACTGCGCTCAGCATGACGGACTGAAAGCTTTTCTTAGCGCTGTTTTACAGGTTCAGCTTTTTGATTTCGCGTGCCGCGTGGTCCACGGCGCGGGCCGTGAGGGCCATGTAAGTCAGCGAGGGGTTTTGGGTGGAGGTCGACGTCATGCAGGCGCCGTCGGTCACGTACACGTTGGGGCAGGCGTGGAGCTGGTTCCACTGGTTCAGCAGGGAAGTTTTGGGGTAGTGGCCCATGCGCACGCCGCCCATCTCGTGGATGTCGAGGCCCGGTGCCTGCTCGGTGTCGGTTTTTTGGATGTTGGTAAAGCCGGCCTTGGTGTACATCTCCGTGAACTGCTCGAAGAAGTCCTGCTTCATCTTGGCGTCGTTGTCGTCGTAAGCCACCGACACCGACAGCAGCGGCATGCCCCACTCGTCTTTGCGGGTGGGGTCGAGGCGCACGTAGTTGGTCTCCTTTGGGATGGTTTCGCCCATCATGCCCGAGCGCACCGTCCAGGGGCCCAGGGTGGGCTGCTGCAGTTGTTGCTTGAGGTCTGTTCCGATGCGGCTCAAGTCAGGACGCAATAACCGGCGCCCGGCCCCGAAGCTGGTGGCGTAGCCGCGCAGAAAATCCGTCTCTTGCTTGAACACGTTGCGGAAGCGCGGCAGGTAGCCGCCGCCCGCTGGGTTGCGCCCGTCGGTGGTCAGGTCGGCAAAGCCGTCGTACTCCGCCGAAATCTTGGCGCTGTAGTTATGAAACGCCACAAACTTGCCCAGCAAGCCGCTGTCGTTGCCCAAGCCGTTGGGAAAGCGGTGCGAAATGGAGTTCAGCAGCAGTAGGTTGGTGTTCAGCGCCCCGGCGTTCACAAACAGCACGGGCGCGTAGTACTCGGTGGTGGCTTTGGTGAGCGCGTCGATTACCCGAATGCCAGTGGCCCGGCCTTGCTGCTCGTCGTACAAAATGGCCTGCACCACTTGGTTGGGCTTCAGCGTGAGGTGGCCCGATTTCTGCGCCCACGGAATGGTGGAGGAGTTGGCGCTGAAGTACCCGCCAAACGGGCAGCCGCGCTGGCACAGGGTCCGGTTTTGGCACTGCACCCGGCCCTGCTCGAAGTGGATGGGCTCGGGCTTCGACAAGTGCGCGCAGCGGGCGCTGATGACGTGGCGGTTGGGGTAGGTTTTCTTGACGTGCTGCTGGAAATATTTTTCCACCGCATTCAGCGGATAGCCTGGCAAAAACTCCCCGTCCGGCAGCTCGGCCAAGCCATCGGGGTTGCCGCTGATGCCGGCAAACTTTTCCACGTAGCTGTACCAGGGCGCCACGTCGTCGTAGCGAATGGGCCAGTCCACGGCAAACCCGTCGCGGGCCGGGCCTTCGAAATCGTACTTGCTCCAGCGCTGCGTTTGGCGGGCCCACAGCAGCGACTTGCCGCCCACCTGGTAGCCCCGAATCCAGTCGAAGGGCTTTTCCTGCACGTAGGGGTGCTCGTTGTCTTTCACCATGAAGTGCATGGCGTCTTCCTTGAAGGCGTAGCAGCGGCTTATCACGGGGTTGGCCTGTTGTACCTCCAGCGGCACCCGGCCGCCGTGCTCAAATTCCCAGGGGTTGAGGTTGGTGGTGGGGTAGTCCTTGTTGTGCTCCACGTTGCGGCCCCGCTCCACCATCAGGGTTTTGAAGCCTTTGTCCGTGAACTCTTTGGCGGCCCAGCCCCCGCTCATGCCCGAGCCAATGACGATGGCGTCGAAGGTCCGGGCTTTCACGCTGTCGATGTTAAGATTGGCCATTGCGCGGTTTGTTTAGTACAACGTCTTTGGTAGGAAAGTAGCCGTTGTAGCGGCTGGGCACCAGCTCGTACACGACCTGGGTGGTCAGGTAATACTTGCTGCTGGTGTAGGCGTCCACGGTGAGCTGGCGCGCCATGCGGCAGAAAGCCGCCAGCTCGGCCGGGCCGCGCTTGTAGCTTTCGAGCAGGGCCTGCTTTTGGGGGGCGGTGCACGCCGCAAACGCCAGCTTGTGGCGCTGCTGCGCCACTTTCTCCAGCTGGTTCAGGCCCGTGAAAAACACGCGCTGGTGCTTGTTGAACGTGCAATCGTCTAGCATCTTTAGCACGTACAGGTGCAGGCCCAGGTCCTTGGCGCCCGGCGTGTCGGTTTTGGGAAGAATGGTTTCGCACACTTCCGCCAACAGCTGCTCTTGGCGGCCGCTCACGCGCAAATGCTTGAGCGGAACGGAAGCCTGGGCTTCTTCCTGCGGGGTGTGGTGCAGGCACGAGGGCAGCAACGTGACTGCCCCGGCCAACACGGCAATGCTCTTAAAAGCGGTGCGCCGGTTCATTGTGAAAAGGAGTTACGGGCGGATAGATGGGCTGTAAGTTACAGGCTTCTGAGACACCAAGGCAACCACCAGAGCCGTTCAAAAATAAGGGCCGTATGGCCGTCACGCCAAGCTCAGTAGCCCAGCTTACGCAGGTATTCCACGTTGCGCTTGGCGCTGTCGAGTGCCGTGGTGCTGTACTCTTCCTGCTCCACGAAGAAGTAGCGAAGGCCCGACTTTTTGGCGTTTTCGAGCAGTTGTACCACGTTTACGCGGCCGGTGCCCAGCTCCGTGCTCACGGCTTCGTCGCGCTTCATGTCCTTCAGGTGCCATAGCGGAAACCGGCCGGGGTAGCGCGCAAAATACCGCAGCGGGTCCTGCCCGGCGGCCACCACCCAGCCCAAATCCAGCTCCATGTGCACCAGTTTGGAGTCAGTTTTTGATAATAATGTATCATAAAAAATCTGCCCGTTTTCCTGGGCAAATTCATACTCGTGGTTGTGGTACCCAAACCGCAGGTTGGCCTTTTGGCAAGCTTCGGCGGAGCGGTTGAACACGTCGGCCACCCGCTCGTAGTTGCTCAGGGTTTGGCCCGTGGTGGGCATCGACGAGCAAATCAGGTATTCCTGCCCGGCTTCGGCTGCTTCGTCCACCGTCCGTTGCCAGTCTTGGTCAATGTGGACGTGGCTGCTGCGCAACGACAGGCCCAGGTCGTTGGTGACTTGCTTTATTTCCTTGGCGCTCAGGCCGTAGTAATGTCCCTTGGCGCTGCTGGCCGACTCAATTTCCCGGTAGCCCAACTGCGCCAGGCGGGCCAGTGTGCCTTTGGCATCCCGCAGCATGTCCTCGCGCACGGTGTAGAGTTGGATGCCGATTCTTTGCGACTTCGCGCCGCTAGCAGCCAAAGGGACAGCCAAAGCGCCGGCCGCTAGGGCTCCTACAGTGGTCAGAAAATGTCTACGGGTGGGCATGTGGAGGCCTGCTTGAAGGTGAAATACCAGCCGGCAATGTCCGGCCGCGCCGCCAAAGTAGCAGAAACAGCCAATGCATGCACGATGCCCCGCCGCTGCCATTTGACTACCAGCCGGCCGCTAAAGCAGGTCTAGACTTATGCACTGAGCCGTCGGTGTGTTACGCCTCACCGCTGTCTCCGCCGGCACGCCATGCACAAAACGGCCACCATTCTCTTCGTGCGAAGGCAGCGCGTTATGCCTCTTCCTGTGTCCGGGCCGCCTTGCGCTGGCAAACCCGGCCTGCCAGCGCATAGGCCAGCCAGCCAAAAAACGGCGCCGCCAGCACGTCGTAGGAGTAGTGCACGCGCTGCACCAGCACCAGCAGGCCCACCGCCACCGCCATCAGGCCCAGCACCCAGCGCCAGCGCCGGCCGCGGCCGGCCAGCATCAGCAGCACCATGGTGGCCGTGTGGCCCGAGAAAAACAGGTCGCGCACAATGGGCTCGGTGGTGACGGCAAAAATGCGGTCCATCACCGGGTCGTGCAGCGTGACCAGTGCGGCGGGCGGCTCCAACGGCAGCAGCCACAGCGTGGCGATGCGCAATAGCTGCAACAGGTAGTACGCCCACAACGCTTGCAACAGGAGCTGCGGCCGCGGCAGCAGGTAAATCAGCGTGCCAACGATGGCGCCGTAAATGAGGGCAAAAGTGGGCGCCGACACGTCGTGCACCGGCAGCAAGTCGAGCAAGGGGTCGGGCAGGGTATGGCCCGTGCGCGACTGCACGAAGTGGTAAAAGCCGGGCACAATGGGTAGCAGCCCCAGCAGCAGTACAAGCACCAGCCCCAACCGTGCCCGGTAGCCCGGCTGCGCCCACGCCGTGGGCCAGGAAAACGACGCCGGAACTACCAGCGGCTCAGTAATAATGTCCGAAGAATCAAACGAGTTGGATAACGCAGCCACTGGAATAAAGCAGTTGAGGTATATAAACGTAGGGATGCAAGCTACAAAAATACGGCTCTGGCTGAACACTAGCACAACGATGCCCCCGCATGGCGTAACATTGCCGGTGGGCCACCTGTGCCCGTTTGCCATTCCTCCAACAGCTCCCTCACCATGCGTTTCTCCCTTACCCTCGTCTGCACCGGCGTTGCCCTCACCTGGACCGGCCTCGCCGCACAAGCCCAAAACCAAGCCCTGAATACCCGCATTGCCCAACTGGCCACCCAGGAAGAGGCCAAGGTCATTGCCTGGCGGCGCGACTTTCACGAGCATCCAGAACTGGGCAACGAGGAAACCCGCACGGCCGGCATAGTGGCCGCACACCTCAAAAAGCTGGGGCTGGAAGTGCAAACCGGCGTGGGCCGCACCGGGGTAGTAGGCGTACTGAAGGGTGGCAAGCCCGGCCCCGTAGTGGCCTTGCGCGCCGACATGGACGGGCTGCCCATCACCGAATCCAACGACCTGCCCTTTGCTTCGAAAGCCAAAGCCACCTACCTGGGCCAGCCCGTGGGCGTGATGCACGCCTGCGGCCACGACACCCACGTAGCCATGCTCATGGGCGCCGCTGAAGTCTTGAGCCAAGTGAAAAAAGACCTTCCCGGTACCGTGAAATTCATCTTCCAGCCGGCCGAGGAGGGTTCGGTGCCCGGCGTGGAAGGCGGGGCCAAACTCATGGTCAAAGAAGGGGTACTCGACAAGCCCAAAGTAGACGCCGTCTTTGGCGTGCACATCAACGCGCAAACTGAGGTAGGCAAGCTAGCCTACCGCCCCGGCGGCGAAATGGCTTCTTCCGACCGGTTTACCATCAAGGTGCACGGCAAAGGCTCGCACGGCGCCTACCCCTGGAACAGCGTCGACCCGGTGGTGACGGCCGCGCAGATTATCCTGGGCCTGCAAACCATCGTGAGCCGGCAGGTCAAGCTCATCGACGACGCGGCCGTGGTGACCGTGGGCACCGTCAACGCCGGCGTGCGCTACAACGTCATTCCGCCTGATGTAGAAATGTCGGGCACCATTCGGGCGCTGAACCCCGAGGTGCAAAAGCAAATCTGGGCCTCCATCAAGCGCATTGCCACCAACATTGCCGAAAGCGCCGGCGCCACTGCCGACGTCACCATCGACCCCTACGTGCCCGTGACCACCAATAACCCCGACCTCACGGCCCGCATGCTGCCCACGCTGCAAGCCGTGGCCGGTGCCGCCAACGTGCGCGAAATCAAAGCCGTGACCGGGGCCGAGGATTTCTCCTTCTATCAGGAAAAGGTGCCAGGCGTGTTTCTGTTCGTGGGCGGCATGGCCAAAGGGCAGGACCCCGCCACCACCGCCGACCACCACACCGCCGGCTTCCGCATCGACGAAAGCGGCCTGACCTTGGGGGTAAAAACGCTGGCTACCCTGGCAGCCGACTATCTAAGCGGCAAAAGCAGCAAAAAATAGGCCCGAAAGTGCGATTCGGGGTAAAGAAATATTTCAATTTGCTATAATGCAAATGCAGAAATAAGCGCCGTTCAAAATTCGGGTATTATTAGTCTTATTTTAACGAATTGGCAAGTTTGGGGGCAGAAATGCTTACGTTGCACAAGCAAGAAGGCAAAATGTTCAAATTTTTGCAAGCAAACATTCCAACCTCATTATATTCAAGTACATTAGAAAACAATACTCTGCCGCGGCATTAGTGCTGCTCGGTTCCTTGGCCGCAACCACGGCTTCAGCCCAGGATGCGGCCCGCATTCAAACCAAAGTTTTAGGCGAAGACAAACAACCCGTACTCATCGAATTCAACGCCGCCGGTAAGGCCAGCAACTCAGCCTGACGGCCGACGACCAGCTGCGGCCCGCCCGCACCGAAACCGACCAACTGGGATTCTCGCACCAGCGGTTTTCGCAGTACTACAAGGGCGTGAAAGTGGAGCACGCCAACTACAACGTGCACGCCAAAGGCGGCGCCGTGGAAAGCATCAGCGGCGACTTTGAGCGCGTGGTGGGCCTGAACATCACGCCCGCTCTGAGCGAGGCGGCGGCCTTGCGTCAGGCCCTGGCCAAGGTGGGCGCCAAGAAATACATGTGGCAGGACGCGACCGAAGAAGCCGGCCTGAAGCGCCAGGAAAACGACAACGCCGCCACCTACGCGCCCAAAGGCGAGCTGGTGATTGTGCGCGACGCCCGCCAAAACGCCGAAACGGGCCCGTTGGTGCTGGCCTGGAAATTCAACATCTACGCGCAGCAGCCCATCAGCCGCGCGTTCGTCTACGTGGACGCCCGCTCTGGTGAGGTGGTGCTGCAGGACGCCATCATCAAGCACGCCGCGGCCACGGGCACGTTTGCCACCAAGTATTCGGGCACGCAGAGCAGCGCCACCACCACCACTACCGGCGGCTACTACCTGCGCGAAGCCACCCGCGGCTTGGGCATCGAAACCTTCAACTGCCGCAAGGGCAACAGCTACACCTCTGCCGTCGACTTCATCGATGCCGACAACAGCTGGACGGAGTACAACAACGCCAACTTCGACAACGCCGCCCTCGACGCGCACTACGGCGCCCAGAGCACCTACGACTACTTCAAAAACGTGCACGCCCGCAACTCCTACAACAACGCGGGCGCCAAAATCAAGAGCTACGTGCACTTCGACGACACCCCCGGCGACGGCCAGGGCTACGAGAATGCGTACTGGAACGGCTCGGTGATGACTTATGGTGACGGCAATACCCGCTTCGACCCGCTGACGTCACTCGACGTGGCGGCCCACGAAATCGGCCACGCCGTGTGCGAAAACACCGCTAACCTGACGTACCAAAACGAGTCGGGCGCCATGAACGAAGGCTTCTCCGACATCTGGGGCGCCTGCGTGGAGTACTACAAAGACCCAAGCAAAGCCACCTGGCTCATCGGCGAGGACATTGATAAAGTGCGGGCTTCGCTGCGCTCGATGAGCAACCCCAACGCCGAAGGCCAGCCCGATACCTACAAAGGCACCAACTGGGTGGCCACCACCACCTCGCCCACCCGCGCCAACGACTACGGCGGGGTGCACACCAATTCGGGCGTGCTCAACCACTGGTTCTACCGCCTTGCGGTGGGCGGCAGCGGCACCAACGACATCGGGACTGCTTACAACGTGACGGCCATTGGCATTGACGCCGCCGCCAAAATTGCCTACCGCACCGAGAGCGTGTACCTAACGGCGTCGAGCAACTACGCCGCCGCCCGCACCTACTCCATTCAGTCGGCCCGAGAGCTGTACGGAGCCGGCTCGACTCAGGAAATTGCCGTAACCAACGCCTGGAACGCCGTGGGCGTGGGCGCAGCTTACACCGGCGGTGGCACCACCACGCCGCCCCCCACCGGCACGCCTACCTATTGCACCGTCAAGGGCAACAGCCAGGCCTACGAGTGGATTGACTTGGTGAACCTGGGCACCATCAACCGCACGTCGAGCCAAGACGCGGGTTACTACAACGGCACGGCCCTGAGCACGAGCATTGCCGCCGGCTCTTCGCAGACCATTCGGTTCTCGGCCGGTTTCGCCAGCACAGCGTACACCGAGTACTGGGACATCTACATCGACTACAACCAGAACGGCGTGTTTACCGACGCAGGGGAGTTGATTGTGAGCGGCAGCAGCGCCAGCGCGGCCACCCTCAGCGGCACCTTCACGGTGCCGGCCACGGCCCGCACCGGCGCCACCCGCCTGCGCGTGGTGGTGAGCGACGCCAGCGCCACCAGCAGCTGCGGCACGTTCAGCTACGGCGAAGCCGAGGACTACACCGTGAACATCACGGGCGGCGCGGCCCTCACCGGCCCCACCACCCTCGCCGGCGAGTCGACGCCGCTGGGCAACGAAATGGCCCGCACCTTGGCGGTATACCCCAACCCCGCCACCGAGGCGGTGCGCCTCGTGCTGCCCGGCAACGCCGAAGCCACCAGCGTGGTGGTAACCGACATTCGCGGCGCCCGCGTGGCCGGTGCCACCTTCAGCAACGGCACCCTGAACGTGGGCCGCTTGGCCAAGGGCATGTACACCCTGAGCGTGAGCGACGGACAAAAGGTGTTCCACCAGCGCTTCGTGAAAGAGTAGCTTCTGCTTTCACAAGCCAACTGAAAAGGCCCGTCAGCATTGCTGGCGGGCCTTTTTGATGTAACACGCAAGAGCATGCAAACAAAGTCACCGGGTGCCATGCCCGTTATGCTTCGCTGCGCTCTGCTTGACGGGCTGGGAGATGGTCTCTTCCCTTAAAGCGAGAGGTCGGCCAGCGAGTAGTCGAGCCGCAGCATGACGGTGCCGAAGCCGTCGTTGTTGACCGAGGCGCCACCGAGCCGATTCTGGATGCCGTCGAGGTGGTCGCTGGTTGAGATGTAGTAGTTGCCTTCTATGCCCGCCGTGAGCAGGTCGGTGAGGCGCACGCTGACGCCGCCACCCAGCTGGGCCACCCCCGACACGGCCGGGTAGTCGTTGCGCTCTGGCGCCAGGTAAACGGTATTGTTGGTGGGCCGCTCGGTGCCGATGTACACCTTGGGGTCGAAGAGAATGAGTCCGGCGCCGCCCTGCACGTAGGCCTGGAAAATGGGCGCATCAGCCAGCGAAGCCGCGAAAACCGATTTGTCGGCAATCAGGTCGTAACGCAGCGTGGCGGTGCCTACCCCCGAGGTGGTGGTGAAGGCAAAGCCCCGCTCCTTTGCCTGGTCGCGCGACCCAAGTTTGATGTACGAAAGCTCGCTGCCGATGTGCCAGTGCGGCGACATCCGGTAGCGCAGCCCCAGGCTGAAAGCCGGGCTGAAAAAATTATTGCTCGGGCTGTTGCCCAGGTCACCGTCGTAAAGGGCCGTGCCAGCGCCCAAGGTTAGCTGGAATGGCCCGCGGTAGTAGGGCCGGCCCTGGCTGTTGTAATGACGCACGTTGTACCGGTGCTGGGCCTGCACCGTCTGCGTGGTGAGCGCCACCGTTGCTAATACGCCTAAAATCAATGCACTAAACCGCATTCCATCCAAAATGAAGGTGAGAAAAACTGCCTATACGAGTGTAACGGGCAGATTGCCGAGATTCGTCTACTCGGGTCCTCTTACTTGAAGGTGCCCTGCGGGTCGGGCAGCTTGGCTAGCAGGTCCGAAATCAGGGTGAAATCGAGGCTGGTGACGCTCTGGGCCTGGCCTTTGTGCACGGCGTCCCAGGCCTCGGCGTACTTCTCCTGGTAGTAGAAGCCGCGGGCTAGCTGCTGCCAACCGGCGGCATTGGTCGCGTCGGCCGCCACGGCGCGCTGCAGCAGGTCCAGGCCGGTGGCGAGGTCCTTCTTCTTTTTGGTCTGGTCGTAGCGAATCAGGTAGGTGGTGCCCAGGTCGCTCAAGAGCAAGCTGTTGGTGGGAGCCAGCTCCAGGCCCTTGGTCAGCAGGCCGATGGCGGCATCTGGCGTGGGCTGGGCACTGGCCACAATGCCCAGGCCGCGGTAGGCCTCGGCGTTGCGGGGGTTGAGAAGCCAGGCCACGTTGAAGCGGTAAGCGGCGGTATCGGGCTGGTTTTCGCGCAGATATTCGTAGCCCTTGGTGGTGAAAAACTCGCTGGCTTCGGTGGTGGAGGCAAAGCTGGCGGCAATGGCTTTCAGCTGTTTCTCGCCGATGACTTGGGTGGCTTGGGCCGGGCTCAGGCCGCCAAACAGGGGCTGCAAGCGGGCCGGGCGGCCGGGCGTGGTAGCGGCAGCGGCCAAGCTACCGTCGGAATTGGCCAGGGTGCCTTTTTTGCTCTTGCGCTGCGCCTGGGCCGGGGCGGCGAGCAGCAGTCCCAGCAGCAGGGCCGCGGCCAGTGACTGCGAAACGGTTTTGAGGAGGTTGGAAGTAAACACGGGTGGGAAGAATGAAGATGGAAGCCAGCCCGAATAATCAGGGGCCAAGTGCATTGCCAACAAAGATAAAGCCAACGCCGCCAAGCCCGCGCCACAGGTTTTAGGTTCTGCCGGGGCAAACTGCAAGCGCCGGCAGGGCGTAGGTGGGGCAGGCCGCCAGCCGGTGGCCGCTCGCTCCTGTTTCCGATTTCATGCGTCGTTTCTTCTTGTTGGCCCCCGTGGCCGTGCTGCTGGTGGGCATTGTGGTGATGCTGGCCACCGAATACGTGGTGGCCCAGCCCAGCCGCCGCGCCAAAGACGTGGCCTACGTGCCCGCCGCGGCCCCCGATTTCGATAAGGAGCGGCACATCCTGGACGTGTATTCGCCCAAAAAAGCCAACGCAGCCGGCTACCCGGTGGTGCTGTTCATCCACGGCGGCAGCTGGACCAGCGGCAGCAAAAACATCTACACCTTCATTGGCCGGCGCCTGGCCAAGCAGGGCGTGGTGGCCGTCATCATCAACTACCGACTGGCGCCGGCCGTGCACGTGCCCGAGCAAGCCGCCGACTGCGCCCGCGCCCTGGCCTGGACCGTGCAGAACATTCGCCAATACGGCGGCGACCCAGCCCGCGTCTTCGTCATGGGCCACTCCGCGGGCGGCGGCCTGGCGGCGCTGTTGGCCACCGACGACGCCCTGCTCGCCGCCAACGGCCTGCCCCAAAACCCGGTGAAAGGCGCCATTATGGACGACCCGGCCGGCCTCGACATGTACAGCTACCTCAGGGAAATGAAGTACGAAGGCGACGCGCAGTACCTGGTGCCGTTCGGCAAGGACCCGGCGGTGTGGAAAGAGCAGTCGGCCATCTACAAGATTCGGCCGGGCATTCCGCCGTTTCTCTTCTACATCGGCGGCGAAACCTACCCCAGCATCAGCGGCAGCTCGGGCCGTTTCCGCGACCGGCTCAAGGCCATAGGACAGCCGGCGCCCTACACCGTCATTCCTGGCCGGCACCACGTACCCATGGTGCTCCAGCTATACTGGCAGCACAACGTCATTTACCAAGGAGTGCTGGAGATGGTAGGGGCGTGAGGTGAAGGAGGGAATAGGAGCAATAATAGAACGTCATGCCGAGCGCAGCCGAGGCATCTCGCCCGCTTCGTCCTCACGATTGGGTTACTACCACACGCGAGATGCCTCGGCTGCGCTCGGCATGACTGGCCAGTGGTAACGTGCCGCTTTACCCAAACAGCCCGCCTTGCCGCGTGGGCTGCTCGAATTCAAGCAGCCACTTTTTGCGATG
This sequence comes from Hymenobacter sp., assembly GCF_036388155.1. Lineage (NCBI taxonomy): Bacteria > Pseudomonadati > Bacteroidota > Cytophagia > Cytophagales > Hymenobacteraceae > Hymenobacter > Hymenobacter sp. The sequence continues at coordinate 15,926 of NZ_DASVSI010000080.1, forward strand.
CATGCCGCCAGCGTAGCCCGTCAGGCTGCCATCGGCCCCGATGATGCGGTGGCAGGGCCACACAATGGCCAGCGGGTTTTGGCCGTTGGCGGCGCCCACAGCGCGCACCGATTTGGGATTGTTCAGTTGCTTGGCCACGTCGAGGTACGACGCTGTGCGGCCGTAGCTGATTCCAACCAAGGCCTGCCACACCTGCCGCTGAAAGTCGGTGCCGAAAGCGGGGGCGTAGGCAAGATTAAATTCGCGCAGTTCCCGGCCAAAGTAGGCTTGCAACTGCCGATGCGCCTCTTGCAGGCACGTCGGCACGGCCTTGAAATCAGTGGGCGTCTCGGCTTCGGTCCCATGAAAACTGACGGCACTCAGGCCCGCCTCGGAGCCAGTGATGGCCAATAGGCCGAGGGGAGTGGCGAGGTAGGCCGTGACGGGGTTCATGGCTTAAAAATGGGCGCGGCCAGCGACACGCGCGATTGCACGGTGCTGTTGCTGCGGCCGCGTTTGCGCTGCAAGACGGCTTCTACCTCGGCCTGGGCCCGAAGCAGGGCTTCGGCGCTGGGCTGGTGCAGCACGCGGCCCGGGCCGGGCTGGTCGAGGTCGGCGTCCCAGAGGCCGGAGCGGTGCCACTCGTGCAGGTGGTCCCAGTCGGGCCGGTCGATGACGGGGTAAACGCAGGTGCCCCACAGCGGCAGGCCTTTGCGCAGCACGTGGGCGCATTCTTCGCCTATCATCTTCCACCACAGGGGGCGGTCCACGCCGGGGTGGCTGGTTTCGGTGATGGCGAAGGGGCGGCCGTAGCGCTGGTAGGCTTTGCGCAGCAGCTTGTGCAGCGGCACCCAGCGCGGGTCCATTTCGGGGTCGTTCCAGCCCAGCTTGCGGTAGGGATGGAGTTGCCACTGGTTGTCGTAGTAGTAGTTGAAGCCCACGATGTCGAGCAAGTCAGGGTTGCCGCCCAGTTCGGGGCACATGCGGCCGCACAGCATGTCGGTGGCCTGAAACTGGTTGTTGTGCGAGTCGCGGGCTTCGCGGCGGTGCTGGGGCCAGGGGTTGGGCGGCGGGGTGATGCTGATGAGCGGCTCGGTGGTGAGCAGGCGAATGCCGGGGTCGGCCTCGCGCAGGGCGTAGCTGCCCTCGATGTAGGCGCGCATCAGCCCGTATTTCACCCGCCAGCCCTGGCCGTGGCAGTAGGGCGAGGTGCCGTTGGCGTCGCCGCCCAGCCAGGAAATGAAGCTGACCTCGTTGATGGGCGTCACAATAAGCACGTCATCGGGCCGCTGGCTGCGGTAAAAATCCACGAAGGCGCGGCACAGCGCGGCGAAGCGCCGGGCAAACATGGGGTGTAGCGGGGTCAGGTCGTCGGGAAAGCCGAAGTGGCACAGGTCCCACACCTGCTGGATGCCCTGGCGCTGGCCGGCTTCCAGCATCAGCTTCACGGTGCTGAAATCATATTGGTACGGCGTCTTCTCGATGTGGGCCCAGCGAATGCCCTCGCGCACGGTGCGCACGTTGAACTGGCCCAGGGCCGCGTAATCTTCGTCGATGAGCGGCAGGTGCCCGGTCAGGGGCAGGAAGTCGACCCGATTGCCGAATGCATTCAGTTGGTCGGTGCATTCGTAGCCGCCCCACCAAAAGGAGCGAAAGGGATTAGCGTCGGGGGTAAGTAGGGCCATAGAAAAGTAGCTGCGTAAGTCTATCGGGTGCGGAGCACCGCTCAGCTGGGCGGCTGCACCCTCTTTACCCCAAAAACAGCAGTTGGGTTAAACCGGCGCCCGCATTAGGCGGTGGCCGGCTGCTGCGTCAGGCTTTTGGCCTCGATAAAAATGCGTTTAAAATCCGGATATTCCGTCCGGATGGCCGCTTGCAACTGCTCCACGGCCTGGGCCACCTCGTCGTAGCTCAGGTGCTCGGCAAACTCCACGTTGATGGCCAGGATGAGGTCGTTGGGGCCGAGGTACATGGTGAGCGGCGTGCGGATGTGGCGCACGTTGGGCTGGGCGCGGGCAATGCGCTCGAGGCCGGCCAGGGTGTCGGCGTCGGCGCCCTGGCCCACCAGCAGGGCCTTGGTGCGGCCCACCAGAAACACGGCCACCAGCATCAGCAGCAAGCCAATGGCAATGGACGCGGCCCCGTCGAAGTAGGGGTTGTTGAGCTGATGACCCAAAAACACACCGGCCAGCGCCAGCAGCAAGCCAATGAGGGCCGCCAGATTTTCCATCACCGACGCAAAAATTGCGGGGTCCTTGCTGGTGCGCAGCAGCTTCACAAAGCCCACTTTGGCCGCGGCCTGGCTCATTAGGGCCTTCACCGAGAGGTACATGGCAAGGCCCTCGAACAGCAGCGAAACGCCCAGCACGATGTAGTTCCAGCCCGCGTCCTCAAGCGGCTCGGGGTGCTCGATGTGCTTGATGCCTTCGTAAAACGACATGCCGCCGCCGATGGCAAAAATCAGCACCGCCACAATCAAGCCCCAGAAATACAGCTCCTTGCTGTGCCCGAACGGGTGCTCGGCGTCGGCCGGGCGCTGGCTCCGGTGCACGCCGTAGAGCAGCAGGCCGCTGTTGCCGGTGTCCACCAGCGAGTGAATGCCCTCGGAAAGCATGGCTGAGGAGCCGGTGAAATACGCCGCCACAAACTTGCTGATGGCAATGGCGGTGTTGGCGGCAATGCCACCGTAAAGGGAAACTTTTGATGCGTTAGGGTTGGCCATAGGTAGGGTGTAGGGGTGTTAGCACGCCGAAGAACGGGCGGAAAAGGCGGACGCGCGGCGCCCGGCCGAAGCTTGGTGCCGCCCCGTGACCCACCCCAGCGGTTTTGGGGTTCAGGCAGAGACGCTTCGGCCGGGCGTTGGCCGTTTGCCTTGTTCACGCGCGACTTTTTGCCTCAGCTCGTGGCGGCCCTGCCCACGCGCTCCTTCTCGCTGATGGCTTTGGTTTCCACGAAAATGCGCTTGAATTCCGGGTGCTTGGCCCGGATGGCGTCTTGTAGCGTGTCCACGGCGCGCTCTATTTCGTCGGCCGACAGGCGGCTTTCGAACTCCACGTCCAGGGCCAAAATCACGTCGGCCGGGCCCAGGTACATGGTGAGCGGGGCGCGCATGTACTGCACGTTGGGCTGAGCCTGCACAATGCCCTGCAGACTGGCCAGGGTTTCGTCGTCGGCGCCCACGCCAATCAGCAGGTCCTTGGTTTTGTAGATGAGAAAGATGGCCACGCACACCAGCAGCGTGCCAATGCCAATGGAAGCCGCGCCGTCGAAGTAGGGGTTGTTCAGCTTATGCCCAAAATACACGCCTACCAGCGCAATGAGGAGGCCCAGCAGCGCGGCCAGGTCTTCGAGCAGAATGGCAAATACTGCCGGGTCTTTGCTGCGTTTCAGGGTTGCCCAGAAACCCTGGTCGCCACGGTCGGCGTTGAAGGCTTTGAACGCGAGAAAGCACGAAATGCCTTCGAACGCCAGCGAGAGGCCCAGCACCCAGTAGTTCCAGGTGGGGTCGGTGATGGGGGCGGGGTTCTTCAGGTGCTCCACGCCTTCGTAAAACGACATGCCACCGCCCACCGAGAACACCAGGATGGCCACAATGAGGGCCCAGAAATACAGCTCCTTGCTGCGGCCAAACGGGTGGCGCTTGTCGGGCGCCTTGGTGCTTTGGTGCACGCCCAGCAAAATCAGGAAGCCGTTGCCGCTGTCTACCAGGGAGTGAATGCCTTCGGAGAGCATGGCCGAGGAGCCGGTGAAATACGCCGCCACGAACTTGCTGACGGCAATGGCAATGTTAGCCCCGATGGCGCCGTAAATGGCAAATTTTGAAGAAGAAGCAGTCGAACTCATGCCAGACTTTACGCAGCTGGCCCGGCCGGCGTTGGCCCGGCTACGGCCAAAGCAGGGCGCTAGTCGGCCCCGTAGTGCACTACGGTGGAGCTTGGGCTACGCTTAAGCTGCCGGCTGAGCCGGGCTGGTGGCCGGATGCCCGGTGAGGGAAGACGCCTCAATAAAAATTTGCTTAAAATCGGGGTACTTGGCTTTGATGGCGGTTTGCAGGCGTTCGACGGCTTGCTCCACTTCCCCGGCCGTGAGGTGGTCTTTAAAAGCAATGTCGAGGGCCAAAATGCCGTCGGCAGGGCCCAGGTACATGGTGAGCGGGGCCTTGAGGCGCACCACGGCGGCGTCTTGGCGGGCCAGCGCTTCGAGGCTCTGCAGCACTTCGGCGCTGGCGCCTTCGCCTATCAGCAGGCCTTTCGACTCCTTCAGCATGAAAACGGCCATGCCCACCAGCAGTACCCCAATGGCCATGGAAGCCGCGCCGTCGAGGTACAGGTTGTTGAGCAAATGCCCAAAGAAAATGCCAGCCAGCGCAATGACGAGGCCCACCAGCGCCGCCAGGTCTTCGAGCAAAATGGCGAACACGGCCGGGTCGCGGCTGGAGCGCAGGGCCTGCCAGAATCCTTGTTCGCCCTGGGTTTTGCGGAATTCGCGGTACGCCAGCGAAGAGGCCACGCTCTCAAACACGATGGCCAGCCCGAGTACCCAGTAGTTCCAGGTGGGGTCGGTGAGGGGCACGGGGTTCTGGATGTATTGGTAGCCTTTGTAGAGCGACATGCCGCCGCCCACTGCGAAAATGAGCACCGCGACGATGACCGTCCAGAAATAGATTTCCTTGCTGTAGCCGAAAGGGTGGCGCTCGTCGGCGGGCCGGGCGCTGCGGTTCATGCCGTAGAGGATGAGCACCCCGTTGCCACTGTCGACCAGCGAGTGTATGCCCTCCGACATCATGGCCGCGCTGCCGGTGAAGGCCGCCGCCACAAACTTGGACGCCGCAATGGCCAGGTTGGCCCCGATAGCGCCATAAACAACGATTTTGGAAGAACTGCCAGCCATCGGGAAAGAATGAAGAATGCGTGAAGAGTTGTCGGGCTTACGAACGACAGTGAAAGAGGTTGGAAGGGCCGTAGCGCGGACTTTTAGTCTGCGAGTTGGTGCCAAAGCCGTCGCGGACTAAAAGTCCGCGCTACTTTCGCCTCATGTCCCAACCTTCTCTACAGCGCCGCTTGGGCCTGGTGCAAGCCACCGCCCTCAATATGATTGACATGGTCGGCATCGGCCCGTTTGTGACGCTGCCGCTGGTGATGGGCATCATGGGGCCCAACTTCCTACTGGCTTGGCTGGTGGGCGCCGGGCTGGCCCTGGTCGACGGCCTGATTTGGAGCGAGCTAGGGGCTGCTTACCCGGAAGCGGGCGGTTCGTACCGCTTCCTCAAGCTGGCGTATGGCGAGCAGAAATGGGGCCGGCTGATGTCGTTTCTGTACGTGTGGCAAACATTGGTGCAGTCGCCGCTGGTGCTGGCGTCGGGCGCCATTGGCTTTGCGCAGTATTTCGGCTACCTCGTCCCGATGACCGAATGGTGGCAGCCCAAGCTGGTGTCGGGCGCCGTGGTGCTGCTGCTCATCGTGCTGCTGTACCGGCGCATCGAGGACATTGGCAAGCTGGGCGTCATGCTGTGGGTGGGCGTGCTGGGCCTCATGGGCTGGCTGATTTTTGGGGGCCTCACGCACCCCAACCACGAAGTAGCGTGGCTGCCCTCGGGCGGCGTGTCGGCGCTGCCGGGCGTGCTGCTTTCCGCGGCCATGGGCCAGGCCGCCATCAAAACCATCTATTCCTACCTGGGCTACTACAACGTGTGCCACCTGGGCGGCGAAATCGTGAACCCCCAGCGCGTCATCCCGCGCAGCATTTTCTTCAGCATTCTGGGCATCATGGCGCTGTACTTGCTTCTCAATTGGAGCGTGGGCACCGTCATTCCCTGGCAGGAAGTGCAGAACTGGCAAGCCGCCGGAACAGCCGGCGTGGCCGACAAGTCGCAGTTCATCGTCAGTGTCTTCGTCGAGCGGCTCTACGGCGTAGGCGCTGCGCAGGCGGCCACGGCGCTGGTGCTGCTGGTGGCGTTTGCGTCCCTATTTGCGGTGTTGCTGGGCTACTCGCGCATTCCCTACGCGGCCGCCGCCGATGGCGAGTTTCTGTCCATCTTCGGCCGGCTGCACCCCACCAAAAACTTCCCCCACGTGTCGCTGCTGATTTTGGGCGGAGTCGGGTTCGTGTTTAGCCTGCTATTCCGCTTGGGCGAGGTGATTACGGCCATTCTGGCCATGCGCATCCTCGTGCAGTTTGTGGGCCAGGCCGTTGGGCTGATGCTGCTGCGCCGTCGCCGAGGCACGGCGTCGCTGCCTTTCAAAATGCCGCTGTACCCGCTGCCGGTCATCATTGCCATTGCGGTGTGGCTGCTCATCTTCTACAGCACCGGCGCCAAGTTCATGCTCTCCGGCCTCGCGGTGATAGTGCTGGGCGTCATCGTGTTTGTGCTGTGGAGCCGCCGGCTGGGTAGGTGGCCGTTTGAGAAGAATTAGGGTTGTTGCTTCCGTCTAAATAGTGCTATTCCGGCAATGTATCAGGTGGATTTTGACGAGCGCCATAAATCAACAAAAAGGTCACTTCATTTTCCGTGACACGGTAAATCAGAACGTAATCGCGTCGAAAAACGGCTCGCCGGTAGTCACGGTCAGGGTGCTGCGGAATGTGGTGCCGAGGGTAGGCGTGTGGAAAAGCTCCTATAACGTCGCAAGCAAAATCGACAATGGCTGAACTCAGCTGGCGCCCCTTTGCAGCCTCTGCTTGACCCTGATACGCCTGAATAGCTGCCAGCCCGTCCAGAAAAGTTTCGGTCAAATTGACCGTACGAGCTGTTTCGCTCATATACCCAGGCGCTGACGAGCCTCAGCAAAGGAGAGCCGCGGTTGGGCATCAGCAGCGGCTATTTTGGCCGCGAGTTCCTCCTCCGAATTCGGCTGCCAAGGTGCGGCAACAGCAAAACGAATAACGTTACGCTTTGATAAAGCCTCTAAAATTGCCGCTACCATCTCTTCATCGGCCGGGGTCAACACATCGAGCGTGTACGTTTTCATGACTCAATTTACACCAAACCGCCGGCCGGGGTTCACCCAAGCCGCTTTTCGTAGCAAAAGAACCGCAGCCCCGGCCGGAAGCCCAGCGTGATTTCGCCGGCGAACCGATACCCCAGCTTCGGGAAGAGCCGCTGCGTGGCCGCGTTTTCCGAGTTGGTGTCCACGCGCAGTGTGCGGAGGCCTTGCGCCACGGCTTGCCGCTCGGCTTCCTCTAGCAGTGCCGCGGCGATGCCTTTGCCCTGGGCGGCGGGGTCCACGGCCAGGCGGTGCGTGACCAGGGCCGGCTCGGTCACGTCCCAGTCGGCTTGGGCATATTCTTCGTCCTGGTCTTGGGTGAGGGCGGCCACGCCGGCCAGCGCGCCATCCAGCTCGGCCACCCACAGCTGGCATCGTTTGATGTCTGCGGTGAACACGGCTTCGTTAGGATAGTCGGCCGACCATTGGAAGTTGCCGCTGGCATGCATCAGCGGCACCACCCGCTTCACTAAGGCAAGTATGGCGGGTACATCGGCGAGGGTGGCGGGGCGAACAAGGAGCATAAGGCCGGCAAATTACATTCGGAACCGCACGCGTTCTGCCCAAAAGCGCGGTTCTCCCGGCCTCAGCACAAAAAAGGGCCGCCTGGATAAGGCGGCCCTTTTTGCGTCAGCACTAGTAGCAACGGGCCGTACTACCTCGCCACTACCAGCCGCTGCACGCTTCGCTCGTTGCCCTGTAGCACCACCACGGAGTACACGCCGGCGGGCAAATGCCGCAGGGGCAGTTTCAGGTCGTGCCAGCCCACGGTGAGGGCTTGGCCAAGCCCGCCCACGCGGCGACCCAGCGCGTCGTACATGTCCACGCGGGCTTCCTGGGCCACCACTGCCTGCACGCGCAGGGTTACGGTCTCGTGGGCCGGGTTGGGGTAAAGCTGCACCTCAAAGGGCCGATTTCCCCGGGCACTGAGTGCCGGGGCCCGCTGGGTTCCGCTTGATGCCCGGAACAGGGCCGAAGCCGGAACGCTGGTTTTGGCCAGGCCCGGTCCAGCGTAGCTCACGTTCAGCACTTCGCCCCCGTTGCGCTCAAAAAACGTAACCGTCACGGCGTGCAGTCCCGCTTGCAACCCGATGGTGCCCGCGGCCTCCTCGGGGCCGTGCAGCCCGTCGTTGTTCACCACCACTTGGCTGCCGATGGCGAGGCGGGAGCCGTCGTCGGAAGTGGTATAAAAAGTATACACTCCATCAGCCGGCACCCGCACGTAGCCCGTGTACCGGAACCCGAAAAGCTCATCACGCAGGCGGGGCGCCAGACTGAAGCTGCCCACCGTGCCGCTGGCAGCGGGTGTCAGAGCGGCGAAGTTGGGCAGCACGTCCCAGGTGCCCTCGTAGTAGCTGTAGTTCAGGCCCGCCACGGGGCTGGCAGGGCCATCGGGGCTGCGCAGCGCGGGCCCCGCGCTGGCCCGCCGCAGGGCACTGGCCGGTACTGCAGTTTTGGCCAAGCCCGGGCCGGCCCAGCTCACTTCAAGCACTTCGCCGCCGCCCCTCTCAAAAAAGGTAACCGTAACGGCGTGTACCCCAGCCTTAAGCCCAATGGTGCCCGCGGCTTCTTGCGGGCCGTGTAGCCCGTCGTTGTTCACCACGAGCGTCGAGCCGATGAAGAGTTGGGAACCGTCGTCCGAAGTGGTATAGAAGGTATACTGGCCATCGGCCGGCACGGTGACGTAGCCCGTGTACCGGAAGGCGAAGTCTTCGTTGCGCAGGCGGGGGGCCAGGCTAAAGCCCGCAACGGTGCCGCCAGCCGTTGGCGTGAGCGTCCCAAACGCTGGCAGGGCGCTCCAGCCACTGCCTTCGTAGTAGGCATAGTCCAACCCCGCAGCGGTGTTGGCTGGGTTTTCGGGGGTGCGCAAGGTTGTGCCGGCATCGTTGGTCACCGCAAACGTGACGGTGAGCGGCGTGCCGGCGCTGCCGCCCGCTCCGCTTTGCGTGTAGGGCGTGGCCGTGAGCGTGTGGCTGCCCACAGTTGGCGTCCAAGCATTGAAGTTAGGCGTGCCGCTCGGGGTCAGGCCATTGTCGCCGGCCAGGGCGTAGGGCAAGCTGCTTTCCACCCGGTAGTTGGCGTTGCCGTCATAGCCGAAGCGAACGCTGCCCACCGTGGCCGGGTTGGTATTGGCCCGGATGTTTAGGTTGCGGGTGGGCAGCGTGGCCAGATTGAGCGTCGCGCCATTGGGCAGCGGGTCGTAGCCGGCAATGGGCAAGTCGGTGTCGGCGTTGAACAGCGTGAGCGAGGTCACGGCTTGCGCCGGGGCGGTCACCGCCCGGTAGGTGGCCGTGTAGGCGACATCGGCCGTGGGCGTGGCCACGGTTTGCGTTTGCGTCCCGCCATTCGACCACGACACAAACTCGTAGGTCACCCCGTTCACCGTTTGAGGCGAAGGCGCTCCGAGCGCCCGCAGGATGCCTTCCACGCTCAGCACCGCGGCGGGCGTGGCCTGCGGCTGGCCATCAAGCGTGAGCTGCAAGCCCGCCGGGCTGGTGGCGAGGCTGATGGTAGACTTCTGCGGCAGAATGTCGCGATAGGTCGTGGTCTTCAGGCCACCCGCGTCGGTCACAGTCAGAATGAGACGGTAGAAGACGTTTTCGGCTGTTTCGCCGGTGTTGGGAATGGCAAAGGTGCCGGTTTTGGCGCCTTGGTTAAATGGCGTGCCGTCGTGCACGTGGGTGTCGTGGTGAAAATCGACCTGCCACACAAACGCACTGGCGGGCAACGTGCCGTCTTCCGCATCGGTGGCGCTGCCCGAAAAGGAAATGGTGGTGCCCGCCACGTAGGTGGTGCCGCTGGCAGGCGTCAGAATCTGGGTCGTGGGCGCCGCATTCGGCGCCGTGACGGTGAGGGTGGCGGCGTTGCTCGTGGCCGAGCCCACGCCATTGGTCACCACGGCGCGGTACTGGCCGGCATCAGCCGCCGTCACGCTGGCCAGGACGTAGTTGCTGGCCGTGGCACCGCCGATGTTCACGCCGTTTTTCTGCCACTGGTAGCCGAGCGGGGCCGAGCCGCTGGCTCCCACCGTGAACGTGGCCCGCGTGCCCGGCGCTCCCGACACGTTCTGCGGCTGCGACGTGATGACCGGCGCGCTGGTCGAGGCCGTGTACACGATTTTCCAGAGGGAAGAGCCGTTGCGGGCCAGGTAGTACAGGTTGCCGTCGGGGCCGGTTTGCAGGGCCAGGGCGTCGCCGGGCATGGCGGTGGCAAACGGCGAGCGCGGCGGGGGCGTGGTGCTGCTATTGGGGTCGATGTAGTTTATCCACTTGCCGCAGTAATCTTGGTAGAAATACTTGCCCACGTACGACGCCGGGTAGTTGGTGCTGGCCGGGTTGAAAAACGTGCCGCCCGTGATGGAGCAGCCCGTGCCGTCGGGGAAACCGCTTTGGTGCGGATAGGCGAACAGGGGCGCCGTTTGCCCCGCCTGCACGGTGTAGCCCTCCGAGGAAGGCCAGCCGAAGTTGCGCCCGCCCACGCTGGCGTCGTTCAGCTCTTCCCAGCTGCTCTGCCCCACGTCGTTGATGATGAGGCGGCCCGTGCCCGGCTGTACCGCGAAGGTGAACGGGTTGCGCAGCCCGTAGGCCCACACCCGCTGGCGCTGGGCCGAGAGGCCGCTGCCCACAAACGGGTTGCCGCTGGGCACCGAACCGTCGGGGTTGATGCGCAGAATTTTGCCGTGGTAGGTGTCCAGGTTTTGGGCGAGGGCGCCGTTGGCGTTTTCGCCCACGGCCACGTACAGCTTGCCGTCGCGGCCGAAATGCATGGCCCCGCCGTTGTGGTTGGTGGCGCTGCTCAGCGGGTCGAGGTTGAGCACCACGGTTTCGCTGCCGGGCACGGCCACGTCGCCGTTGGCCGTGAAGCGGCTGATGCGGTTGTTGGCCCCGCTGGCCACCGTGTAGTAGAGGTACACGTAGTTGTTGCTGGAAAAATTAGGGTCGAAGGCAATACCTATCAGCCCCCGCTCACCGCTTGAATTCACGCTCAGACTCACAAACGGCGTGGGCAGCAGGCTACCGTTTTTCACGACGCGCAGAACGCCGTTCTGCTGGCAGGCGAAAATGCGCCCGTCCGGCGCAAAAGCCATGGCCGTGGGGCTACTGATGCCGCTGCTGACCAGCGTTGCGCTGAAGCCCGCGGGTAACGTCTGGGCCTGAGCCGACCAGGTGAGCAACAGCCCCAGCAGCACCAGAATGATGGAGAAGCTGCTTGACGCTGGGCGCGGCCACCGGCCGCGCGTCTGAGAAGGGGTGATAGATGTTTTCATGGAAGGAGAGTGAAGTGGTGAATTCAACCGACACGCCCGAGAAGGCGGTCTTGCGGGGTAATTATGGCAAGCCATCAAATCAAACCATAGGCAAAAGCAAAAAAGGTGGAAATACTTGGACAATAGGCTGCTACAGATGGGTTTATCATATCTGCATGGCCTATGTATAATAATTGAATTTAGCTTTTTAGATGCGCTAGGCCACCCAGGGGCGCGTGACTTTTTTGTGAACACGGCCCCAGGTATGCTCAATGGCCTGTAAGCGCCTAAAAAAATTTGGACATAAAAAAACGCGCCGGGTAGGGCGCGTTTTTTGATTAAATAAATCCCGGGAATAGTTGAATAAAACCCGGCGGTACTAACCTCGGCGCAACACGGCTGCCGCCTCTTTGGCGAAGTAGGTCAGGATGGCGTCGGCCCCGGCGCGCTTGATGCTGGTGAGCACTTCCATCATGGTTTTTTCGCCGTCGAGCCAGCCGTTTTGCGCGGCTGCTTTCACCATGGCGTACTCGCCGCTCACGTTGTAGGCCGTCACGGGCAGGTGCGTG
>NZ_DASVSI010000081.1:0-14666 GCF_036388155.1 Hymenobacter sp.
CCCCCCCCCCCCCCCCCACCTCCGCGAGAAAGGTATTAAATGAGCTTGTCCATGTTTTTCAAATACGTCTCCAGGTCTTTGTCGCCGCGGCCGGAGAGGTTGACTACCACCACGTCGGTGGGCCCGGCGCCCAGCTGCCCCAGGGCCGCCAGCGCGTGGGCCGTTTCCAGGGCCGGAATGATGCCCTCCAGGCGGCTGCATTCGCTCACGGCCGCCAGCGCATCGTCGTCGGTGATGGACACAAATTCGGCGCGGCCCGAGGTGCCCAAGTGCGCGTGCAGCGGCCCAATGCCCGGGTAGTCGAGGCCCGCGCTCAGCGAGTACGGCTCCGTAATCTGGCCGTGCTCGTCCTGCATCAGCAGCGTGCGACTGCCGTGAATGATGCCTGGCGTGCCGAGCACCGACGTGGCCGCCGAATGCCCAGAGTTGATGCCGTGCCCTGCCGCTTCCACCGCAATGAGGCGCACACTAGGCTCGTCCAGGAAATGATAGAACGCGCCGGCCGCATTGGAGCCACCGCCCACGCAGGCCACCACAAAATTGGGCAGCTCGGTGCCGGTTTTCTCCAGCAACTGCGCCCGCATTTCCTCGCTGATGACCGCCTGCAGGCGCGCCACCAAGTCCGGGTACGGGTGCGGGCCCACCACCGAGCCGATGATGTAGTGCGTGTCCACGGGGTTGGCAATCCAGTCGCGGATGGCCTCGTTGGTGGCGTCTTTCAGGGTTTGGCTGCCGCTGGTCACGCGGCGCACTTCGGCCCCAAGCAGGCGCATCCGGGCCACATTGGGCGCTTGGCGCTCGATGTCGGTGGCGCCCATGTACACCACGCACGGCAGGCCCATCAGGGCGCACACCGTAGCAGTAGCCACGCCGTGCTGGCCCGCGCCGGTTTCGGCAATGATGCGCTTCTTGCCCAGCCGCTTGGCCAGCAAAATCTGACCGACCGTGTTGTTGATTTTGTGCGCGCCAGTGTGGCAGAGGTCTTCCCGCTTGAGAAACACGCGCGTCCCGTACTTCTCCGAGAGTCGCTTGGCCTCGAACAGCGGCGTGGGCCGACCCACGTAGTCGCGCAGCAGGTGCTGCAAGTCGATTTGGAAGTCCGGGTCAGCCAGTATTTCCAGGTAGCGCGTGCGTAGCTCTTCCACGTTGGGGTAGAGCATTTCGGGCACGAAGGCGCCGCCGAATTCACCGTAGTAGCCGCGGGCCGTGGGTTGCTGATAAGAGGTAGTCATTGGCTTCTGATTTTTGATTCAGCTCGTCATGCAGAGCGCAAGCGAAGCATTTCGCGTGCTTCAATTATTTACTTGCGGCGGGCGAGATGCTTCGCTGCGCGCTGCATGACGGGCTTTTTTATTAATTAGTCAGTGTGTCACGCAACGCAGTCAGCATCTGCCCCACCCGCCCGGCATCTTTCACGCCCGGCGCGGTTTCGAAGCCGCTGTTCAAGTCCACTCCCACTAAGCCAGGCAAGCGCAGGGCGGCCAGCTCGGCGGCATGCTCCAGGCCCAGCCCACCTGCTAGGAAGTAGGGTACGGGCAGGTCGTAGTCGGACAACAACTTCCAGTCGAAAATGGCCCCGTTGCCACCCGGCGCGGCCCCTTTGGTGTCGAAGAGAAAAAAGTCGCAATGCGGCACGTAGGGCAGCAGGGCTGCAAAGTCAAGGGCTTGGCCCACCGAAAAAGCTTTCATCACCAGCAAGCCGGCTTGGTTCAACTCGGCGCACTGCGCGGGCGTTTCCTGGCCGTGGAGCTGCACCGCACTCAGGCCAAACTGCTCGGCGATGCCCAAGATGTGGTCGGTGGCTTCATTCACGAAAACGCCCACGCGCCAGATGTTCGGCGGCAGGGCCCGCACCCGTGCCGGAGCCAGGGCCGCGCCCACGAAACGAGGCGACGCAGGAGCGAAAATGAAGCCCAGGAAATCCGGCGCCTGCGCGGCTACCTGCGCCAAAGCCGTAGCGTCGCGCATGCCGCACACCTTCACTAGCAGGCGCGAAGGGTGCACCGGCTGGCCGTAGGCCGGCACTTGCGCACCCGCACCGGGCATGCAAGCGGCTTGCACAACGGCATGAGAAAGGTGGCGGGGCGTTTTCATGATGCTGGCTAGGAAACTGGAGCGAGCGTATTGGAGGCAGAGATTTCCTGGACCAAGGCCGCGCATGCGCGCTCGGGGCGGGCGTGGCGCATGAAGGCCTCGCCGAGCAGGAAACCTTGGTAGCCGGCCTCACGGAGCTGCCCGATGGCCGCGGCGTTGGAGATGCCGCTCTCCGACACCTTCACGAACTCGGCGGGGATGGCCGCGGCCAGCTCGAGCGACGTGTCTAGGCTCAGGCTGAAGTCGTGCAGGTTGCGGTTGTTCACCCCAATCAGGTTTACGGCATCGGCGTTGGCGGAGCGGGCCAGCTCCTCGCCGTCGTGCACTTCGAGTAACACTTCCAGCCCCAGCGAGCGGGCCAAGCTGCCCAGCGCGGTGATTTCGGTGGGCGTGAGCACGGCGGCGATGAGCAGCACGGCGTCGGCCCCAATGCTTTTGGCTTCGAGAATCTGGTATTCGTCCACCACAAAATCTTTGCGCAGAATGGGGCAGAAGTTGAAGCGGCGGGCCACGGTCAGGTCCTCGTTTTTGCCGCCGAAAAATTCACCATCGGTGAGGATGGATAGGGCCGCCGCGCCGGCCTGCATGTAGCCCAACGTGGTGCGCTCCACCGGCGCGTACTGATTAATCCAGCCCTTGGAAGGCGACTTGCGCTTGAATTCGGCGATGAGGCCGCTGCTGCCTTCGCGCCGCAGGTATTGCCGCAGCGACAACGGTTGCGACCGGAAATACAGGCTGCTTTCGAGGAGCTTGACGGGCACCAGTTCGCGGCGCGTGGCCACCTCTTTCCGCTTGTGGGCGATGATGGTTTGCAGGATGGTGGGCTGTGACATGGACGTGGTAACAGAAATGCAAGGCAAAAGCTTCTCGCAACGTTGAATAATTGTGCAACAAGGCGCTTGCTCGAAGCGCTATTTGGTTTCTAGCATGGTGGCAAAAGCTCGTTTGGCCGCGCCGGAGTCTAACGACTCGCGGCTTTGGGCCAGCGCCGCTTCCCAGCTCAGGCCGGGACGGGCGCACTGCAGGGCCAAGGCTGCGTTGGCCGTCACCACGTTGCGCTGGGCGGCGGTGCTGCGGCCTTCCAGCACTTCGCGGAACAGCTCGGCGGCGGCGGCCACGGTGCTCCCCCCGGCCAGGTCATCGGCAGCGCAGGTGGCCAGGCCCAAGGTATCGGCCGTGAGCACTCGTTCGCCCTCAAAAGAGGACACCACTTTGGCCGGACCGGTCAGGGCCAGTTCGTCGTAGCCGTCCAGAGCGTGCACCACGGCGTAGCGGGTGCCGGTGGGCTGCATCAGGTAGTGGTACACGCGCTGCAACTCCAAGCTGAACACGCCCAGCAGCTGGGCGGCGGGCCGCGCCGGGTTCACCAGCGGGCCGAGGATGTTGAAGAAGGTGCGCAGGCCCAGCTCGCGCCGCACGGGCCCGGCGTGGCGCATGGCCGGGTGAAAGGCCGGCGCGTGCAAAAAGCAGATGCCCGCCCGGTCGAGTTGTCGCCGCAGCTGGTCGGATGTTGCTTCGAAATCATAGCCATAATGGGCCAGCACGTTGGAGGCGCCCGAAACCGACGACACCCCAAAGTTGCCGTGCTTGGCCACCGGTACCCCGGCCCCAGCCACCACAAAGCACGCCAACGTGGAGATGTTGAGCGTGTTTTTGCCGTCGCCGCCGGTGCCCACAATGTCCAGCACCTCGTGGGTGCCCAGCTCCGGGTCGCGGCTCAGGTCGAGCAGCGCCTGCCGGAAGCCGGTCAGCTCGGTCACGGTGATGGGCCGCATGCGGTACACGGCTAGGAAGGCAGCCGTTTCGGCGGGGTTGGCGCCGCCCTCGCCCAACTGGCGCATGGCGGCGTGCGCCTCGGCATGCGTCAGGGGCTGGTGGTCAAATAATTTGGTGAGAATCTGTTTCATTCCTGATTTTTTTTAGTTGTCAGTTGCTCGTTGTTAGTTATCGGGCCCATGGAGCCAACTTTTGCGAACTGACAACTGACAACGAACAACTGACAACTATCCTAGCTCAACCAGTTTTCCAACATCTTGGCACCGTGCTCAGTCAAAATGCTTTCCGGGTGAAACTGCACGCCGCGCACGTCGAACTCGCGGTGGCGGAAGGCCAGCACCTCGCCGTTGGCGTCCCGCGCGGTGGTTTCCAAAGAAGCCGGCATCGACTCGGGGCGCACAGCCCAAGAGTGGTAGCGCCCCACCTGGAAACGGGCCGGCAGCCCGGCAAACAGCCGCTCGTCGCGCACTGTCACTTCGGCTTCGTTGGCCACGCCGTGGAGCACCGCGGGTATGTTGTACAACTCAGCCCCAAAACTTTCGGCCAGGCCCTGATGGCCCAGGCACACGCCCAGAATGCGCTTGGTGGGCGCGTATTTCTGAATGATGGCGGGCATGAGGCCGGCCTCGGTGGGAATGCCCGGCCCTGGCGAGAGCAACACCGCGTCGTAAGCGTCCACGGCTTCGAGGGGGAGTTGGTCGTTGCGCGTTACGGTAAGGTTGGGGCTGTGGCCCAGCTCGCGCAGCAAGTGCACCAGGTTGTAGGTGAAGGAGTCGTAGTTATCGAGAACGAGGATTTTCATGGCAGTGGTCAGGATTTATTTAACCGCTTCGGCTGCGCGCAGGGCGGCCCGCAAGGCGCCCAGTTTGTGGTGCACTTCTTCCAGCTCCGATTGCACATTGGAGGCCGCCACCACGCCCGCGCCGGCCTGGAAATAGAGCTGATTGCCGGTGCTCAAAAACGAGCGAATCATAATGGCATGGTTGAAGCTCCCATCGAACCCCAAGTGGCCCAGGCAGCCGCCGTAGTAGCCGCGCGCCGTGGGCTCCAGTCCGTCAATCAATTGCAAAGCCCGGTGCTTGGGCGCGCCCGAGAGCGTACCCGCCGGGAAGGTGTCGGCCACTACCTGCAGGGTGTCGGTGCCCTGGTCCAGCTCGGCCGTCACGTGGCTTACCAGGTGAATGACGTGGGAGTAAAACTGGATTTCGCGCAGGGTGCGCACCTGCACCTTGGTGCCGTGGCGGGCCAGGTCGTTGCGGGCCAGGTCCACCAGCATCACGTGCTCGGCGTTTTCCTTGGGGTCGGCGGCCAGGCGCTGGGCCGCGGCGGCATCGGCGGCGTCGTCGCCGGTGCGGCGGTAGGTGCCGGCAATGGGGTACAAGCTGGCTTCGCGGCCCTGCACCAGCACCTGGGCTTCGGGCGAAGAGCCAAAAATTTTGTAGTCGCCGTAGTCAAAGTAAAACAGGTAAGGCGAGGGATTGATGGAGCGCAAGGCGCGGTACACGTTGAACTCATCGCCCGAAAATCCCTGCTGAAACCGCCGCGAAAGCACAATCTGAAACACGTCGCCGCGCAGGCAGTGGGCTTGGCCCTGTGTAAGTCGCGCCAGAAACTCCGTATCGGTCTGGTTGCTCGCCTCCTCTCCCACCGTGGCAAAGCCGAAGGCCGGCACGCTGGGGTTGCGCACCAGGTTTTCGAGCCGGTCGAGGCCGCTGCCATCCGCTTGCTCACCTTCCAGACTGTGCTCAAATAAATGCAGCTCCTGCCGGAAGTGGTTGAAAGCAATGACGTAGCGGTAAACGCCGTAGCGAATCAGGGGCACATCGCCGGCCGGCACTTTTCCGGCATCAAGCGTCACGTCCTCAAAGCTTTGCACCGCCTCGTAGCCCATGTACCCAAAGAGGCCCGTGCTAATGAATGCAGGCTTGGTGGCGGCGGCGTCGGTCGCAAACGCGGCGGCAAATTCGCGCAGCTTGGTCAAGGCTTCGCGGGGCTGAGCTAGTTGTTCGTTCGTTTCGTTGCCGCCAGGAAACGACTGCCGCAAGGTGCCGCCGCGCCGCAACTCAAACGTGGCCAGCGGCTCGCACACCAAGTAGCTAAAGGCATTCTGCTGGCCGTGATAATCAGCGCTTTCCAGCAACAGGCAGTTGGTGTATTGGTCGCGCAGACGTAAGTACAGGCCCACCGGCGTTACGGTGTCGGCAAGCAAGCGGCGGGTTTGAGTGGAAAGTTGGTACGGCACGGACGAAACGGGGAGGGTGTAGATGCAAAAAAGCCCGGCGGAGGGCCGGGCTTTTCGTGTTCTATAGCAAAATCTGGGGTGACTTCACTAGGCGCACAGGCAGTCCGGTCCGAGGTTTCGGAACTGCCACCACCAAGCCTGGGAAGTACGATGTGAGGTCATATGTTGAAGACGCGTCTTCTTAAAACGCGTTGCAAAGATATAGCGTCTTTTTTAAAATACCAGCAATGATGTCTGTTTTTTGCTGTGAGCCTGGCAACGCGCCCTCATTATTTCCACGAATTCACCAAAGCATCACCCGCCCTCCCGCTGCCGACTGCCCTTACTGTTAACAACGCATCAACGCTTCTTAAGTGCCGGCCCGTTGGAAGCAAATGGCCCGAAGAGAAACTGATACGCGGCCGGAAACTCGCGCTGCCAAAACCACTCCCGGTGCTGCCCGTCGGCGGGTGCTCGAAACGCCACGTTGGCGGCGGGAACCCGCTGGGCCAGCAGCTGGTCGCGCCAAGCCGTCATCAGCGGCAGCATGGTTTCCGATTCCTGGGGCCCGCACACGAAATAAAACCGGGTGGTAGGCGCCGCGGGGTGAGTTTTGGCAAACGCCTGGAGTGAATCGTGGCACACCCAAAACGCGGGAGAAAACGCCCCGACCCGACCAAATACCCGCGGGTATTTGAGCGCCGCATACACCGAAATAAGCCCGCCCAGGCTGGACCCCGCTACGCCGGTGTGCGCGGCATCGGCCAGGGTACGGTAACGCGCGTCAACGTAGGGTTTGAGGGCAAGGGCCAAAAAATTGACATATGCGCCGCCCTGGCCGCCGGCTTTTATTTCCTCGTTGCGCCAGGGAATGTATTCGTCGGCGCGGTGCTGGTTGTCGTTGTCCACGGCCACCACAATGCTGCCGGTGGGGTCCTGGCCCGCGGCGCGCAGTCGGTCCAGGGTTTCGTCAACGCCCCACTCGCCGCTAAAGCTAGTGGCTTCGTCGAAGACGTTCTGGCCGTCGTGCATGTACAGCACAGGGTAGCGCCGCGTGGGGTTGTTGGAGTAGTCCGCCGGCAGGTACACCAGCACCCGCCGGGTACGCCCCAGTTGGGGGATGCGGAAAGCCTCGTCCAAAACGTGCACCTGCGCCGTGGCCGAGGGCTTCTTGAGCGCAACGGTGCCGGGGCTCACCCACGCCACAATCTCGTGCGTCAGCGCTTGGCCCTGATGCAATTGGGCCTTCCGATTGGCCAGCGGCTGCTTATCGAGCCCGGCCTCGGCCTTGTCCCAACCGCCCCGCGTGAATTTGTATTCCACTGCCCCTGCCGTGGGTGGCAGGCGAATGAAATAGCTGCCGTCGGCCTTCCTGGTCAGCGCGTACGCCGCGTTGCGGGGGTTCCAGCCGTTAAAAGAGCCGGCCACAAAAATGGTGTCGGTCGGCCGGGTGTCAGCCGGCACCCGGCTGATGGTCAACACACTTTGGGCCGCAGCGGGCCAGGCCAGGCTCAACACGGCCATCAGCCCCAGGGGCAGCCTGGCCCTGGTTTTCATCGAATGGTTTCGCCGGTTCCGGCACCGCGCTCGGCCGAATCCATTTTGCGCAACGTGTACACGGCCCGCACCGAGTCTATCCCGGGGAGTCCATTGGCTTGAAAATCAAGCAGGGCACCCTGCTTCTGCGGGCCTTTCACGAAATGCCGGTACTCTTCGGCCGGCTCGCGCACCACGTACAGCACGCTTGAAGAAGGAATTTTGAGGCGCGAGAAAAAGCTGCGGCCGTCGCCCGCGGGGCGGCGGGTTTCCTCAGCCACCACACTGGTGCCGAGCAAGCGGTACTTGGTGACGTCGCTGCCGGGCAAGGCCAAGTTTCCCAATCCGTCCACAAAGACTTCGCGGCGGGTCATGAGGTGCTCCAGGTCCAGGGTCTTAAGCAGGCCCAGGTGCTCCTCCGACATGATGAGTTGCTGCACCGACTTGCCGGGCGCGGGCTCTTCGTAATAGACCAGCACCGGTTTTTTCAGCTTGACCTTGCCCACCACCAAGGCCGGCCGGGCCTCTTCCTCGTCAGCCCGTTGCGTGGTGATGGGCGAGTACACGGGGGGAGGCTTCGGGGCGCCTTTCGTTCCCGGAGCGGGCTTGGCTTTCCCCTTCGGAACGGGCTTGCGAGTCCCGGGACGGGACTGAGCCAGCGCGCCAAAGGTGGCAGCAACGAGCAGCACAATGAGCAAAAGGTGCTTTTTCATATTCTCAGGAAAAGCCAAAAGTAAGAATGATAAATCGGGGCAACAAGCCAGCTACTGCACCGGTAAAGTTAAGGGAGTGCTATTGTCTGAATAAACAATGTGCTTGCGGGCTAAAGTCGACCCTGTTCCATCTAACTCCTCATTGGTATCCTACCATTAATGGCATCCAGTGTGCCAAATGTACTTTTCCCGCGCGAGGCGTTAAAACCCTTGCCTTTATAATATGCAATCTCGCGCCCCCGTCGCCAAGCACAAACTGCAGGTTCTGCCAGTATAAAAGCAAAGATTTTTTGGTAATGATTAGCCAACATGAACACATTCTCCCTAATTTCACTGTGCAAACGTTTGCAAAAAGGTCTATAGAAGTTAGAATCCTGCACCTTGCACAGCTTGCATTAAACCTGTAACACGCTGCTTAACAAATCCTTTTGCCGCACTATTCTGTTTATTTTGACAATCCGGCAGGCCTACACACACACCAGAGAAGTACTCAGAAAAATCTTGTCCAAGACCCTAAAAACGCCAGTTGGGTGCGTCAGCGCACTGGTTTAAGCAGCAACCATTCTTGAATTTTTCTTTTTCCCACCACTCATATTTTTTACCAATTCCCACTCCCATGAAACACCCCTATTTAGCGAAACTTTTGTTTTTGCTACTGTTCGCGGCCTTTGGCTTCCCGTCAGGGGCCTATGCGCAGACCGGCACCATCAGCGGCCGGGTCACCGATAGCAAGAACGAAGGCATTCCCGGCGCCACAGTGCTTATTGAGGGTTCCTCCCTGGGCAGCTCGTCCAACGTCGACGGTACGTACAGCATTCAAAACGTGCCGGCTGGGCCGCAAACGGTTGTGATTTCGTTTGTTGGCTACAACTCAGTGCGCCGCCCTGTCACCGTGACGGCTGGCCAAAACACCGAAGTGGCAGCTAGCCTAACCGAAAACGCCACCCAGCTATCCGAAGCAGTGGTGGTGGGCTACGGCACGCAGCGCCGGCAGGACGTGACGGGCTCTGTAGCTACAGTCGACTCGCGGCAGTTTGTGCAGGGCCAGGTGACCAACCCGGAGCAACTCATTCAGGGCAAGGTCGCTGGTGTGAGCATCACCACAGGCGGTGGCGCACCGGGTGCTGGTAATGTTATCCGCATCCGCGGCAACTCGTCGCTTAATGCCAACAATGACCCATTGTATGTAATTGACGGTGTACCGGTTGACAAAGATGCCATCAGCGGCGCCTCCAACCCCCTCTCGTTGATAAATCCCAACGACATTGAGACCTTCACGGTGCTAAAGGATGCTTCTGCTACCGCCATTTACGGCAACCGTGCTTCGGGTGGGGTTATCCTCATCACCACCAAACGTGGTCTGCAAGGTGAAAAACTCCGGGTAGAAGTAAACTCCCAAACAGGCGTTTCGACAGTAGCCCGTCGTTACGAAACGCTGTCTGCTGGTGCATTTCGCTCTCTGATTCAAGCTAATGGCTCTCCTTCTCAAATTGCCAGCTTGGGCACGGCCAACACCGATTGGCAAGACCAAATTTTCCGCACGGCCGGCGTGTACGACAATACCATCAGCTTGACCGGCAACGCGGCCAAGATACCGTTCCGCGTATCGTATGGCAACCTCTACCAAGAGGGCATAGTTATCACAAACAAGCTGAAGCGTAATTCTGGCTCGGTGAGCCTTTCACCAACTATCCTCGATGGTCATCTCCGCATCGACATCAATGCCAAAGGCAGCGTGGTGGACAACCGCTTCGTTGATTATGGCTATGTGGCGGGAGCCGCCCTCTACGACCCCACTCAACCCGTGAGGTCTAATGAGGCGCGCTATTCGCGCTATGGTGGCTACTTCCAATTCGTAAACCCCAGCAATGGCTTCCCACTTGGAAACGCCCCTACCAACCCGGTGGCTGCCCTCAACAACTCCAACAATACCAGCACAGTAAAGCGCCTTATTGGCAACGTGCAGCTTGACTACAAAATCCACGGCGTTGAAGGCCTGCGGGCTAACGTCAACTTGGGCATTGACGCTGCGCGTGGTCGCGGCAACAATGTCATCCAGCCCACCGATTTTGGCAACTACAACACCAGGTCGGCCGACCCGGGTGTTAGCGGCCGTTACACGCAATATTCGCAAGACAAGGACATGAAGCTGCTGGAAGCCTACTTGGCTTATGGCAAGCAGTTTGGTGGCACCAAGTTCGACGTGCAGGTGGGCCACGCTTACCAGTCGTTCGTGAACGAAGGTCCAAACTTCTTGGACTACCGTTTTAACCGCGACACTTTGGTTAACCGCACCGATGTATTGACCGCCGCTGGTTACTACGGTAAGAATGTGTTGCTGTCCTACTTCGGCCGCACTACCGTGAATGTTGAAGACAAATACCTGTTGACTGCCACCTTGCGTAATGACCAAACGTCGCGCTTCCGCAAGGGCTACCGGAGCGGCTGGTTCCCAGCCGTGGGCTTGGCCTGGCGCGTTAAGAACGAAGATTTCTTGAAAGACAACGCTTTCTTCTCTGAATTGAAAGTGCGTGCTGGTTACGGCCGCACGGGCCAACAAGACATTGGTGGAGCCTACGACACGCAGCCCCGCTACGTCATCAGCAGCTCGACTACGCAATACCCGCTGGGCACTGCTCCTACCGGCATCACCTACAGCCCTCAGGGCTATAACTCTGTGCTGACCTGGGAAACCACCAACACCTACAACGCTGGTTTGGACCTGGGCTTCTTCGACGACCGCCTCACGGCTACTCTTGATGTGTACCAGCGTACGGCCTCCGACCTGCTCGCTTTGGTCAACCAGTCGGCTGGGTCGAACCTCACTAACCAGTTGAACGCCAACATCGGTTCGCTTCGCAACCGCGGTATTGAGTTGGGCCTAAACTACGGCGTTTTGCGCGGCGAAGACCTGAACTGGAACGTGAACTTAAACGGTGCTTACAATGTCAATAAAATCACCGACTTAGGCCGTCAGGCTGAGGGCTTTGTTGGCTATGCAACGGGTGGTATCGGTGGCGGTACCGGCAACAACATTCAGATTCAGTCAGTGGGCCAACCGAGCAACGCTTTCTTCGTCCGCCAGCAGGTATATGGCCCCGATGGCCGGCCTGTGCAGGGTGTGTATGTTGACCGCAACAACGACGGCTCAATCTCCGACGCCGACAACTACTATTACAAGCAGCCTGCTCCCCTTGTTACGCTCGGCTTTAGCTCGAACGTGGTGTACAAAAAAGCGACGTTCGCGTTCACGCTGCGCGGCAACGTAGGCAACTACGTCTACAACACCAACGCCGCCAACCTTGGCACTTATGCCAACGCCCAGGGTTCGACCAACTTCGTCAACAACCTCAACCCTGATATCCTCAACACCGGCTTCACGCGTCCGCAGATTTTCTCGGACTACTACGTGCAAAACGCTTCGTTTCTGCGTTGCGAAAACATCACTTTGGGCTACAATGTTGGCAAAGTGTTAGGTGCCTCGACGCTCCGCATAACGGGTAACGTACAGAATGCCTTTCTCATTACGAAGTACGATGGTGTTGACCCGGAAGTAGCTACTGCTCCTACCACCACTGCCGGCCCGACTTACGGCATCGACACTAACTTTTATCCACGTGCCCGGACGTACACGCTCGGTCTTGCTCTCGGCTTTTAATTCCCACCAGTCATGAAAAAATCAGTATACCGGGGGCTGTCGGCCCTCGCCTTGAGCACGGCACTGTTCGGCCTCAATACGTCTTGCACGAAAGACCTTGACCAAACGCCGAAATATGAACTGACCCCCGACAAGGTATATGTCGGAGTAAACGGCTACAAGCAAGTGCTGGGCAAGCTGTATGCTGGCTTTGCACTCACCGGAGCCCAAGGCCCGGGCGGTGCGGGCGATATCAGCGGCATCGACGCCGGCACTTCGGATTACATCCGTCAGTTGTGGAGTGCCCAAGAGCTCACCACCGACGAGGCTGTGATTGCCTGGAACGACCCAGGCGTTCAGGAGTGGCACAACATGAACTGGGATGCCAACGACCCGCTGCTGCGGGGCCTTTACAGCCGCATCTACTACGAAATTGCTATTTGCAACGAGTTCATTCGGGAGTCGAGCGACGAAAACCTAAATAGCCGCTTGGGTGGCGCCGAAAGTGCACAGGGCAAACTGTTTCGGGCCGAAGCGCGCTTTTTGCGGGCGGTAGCCTACATGCACGTAATCGACTTATTTGGCAACGGGCCGTTTGTGACAGAAGCCGATGCCGTAGGGGCCACCCTGCCTCCTTACTACACCCGCAAGCAGCTTTACGATTTCGTTGAAAGTGAATTGCTTGCCTTGACCACGGAACTGGCTCCGCCCCGTACCAACGAGTACGGACGAGTGGACCAATCGGCCGCTCACGGCTACTTAGCCCGTCTTTATCTAAATGCGGGCGTATATGCAGGCGCCGACCAATACGCTAAGGCAGCAGAAGAAGCCAAAAAAGTAATCGACGCTGGTTATACGCTTTCGACGACTCGCAGCACGGCTTCCTCAGCTTATGGCCTCCTCTTTTTGGGCGACAACAACACGGCCCCGGCATCCAACGAAATTATCTGGCCGGTGATATTTGACGTGTCACGCGTACAGAGCTTCGGCGGCACTACCTTCTTGGTAAACGGTGCCACAAGCGGAGCTGACGGAGCGTGGCAAGCCTACGTAGGCGAAACCACTGGTTGGGGCGGCATGCGCACCACTCGCGCCTTGGTCGATAAGTTCTTTCTGGCTGGTGGCGACACCGCCCGCGACACCCGTGGCCGTTTCTGGACTCGAGGCCAATCCCTGGAAATCAACGACTTGAGTCAGTTCACGCAAGGCCTCGGAGTTATTAAGTACCGGAACGTTACTTCTACTGGTGTTGGCTTGGGTGGCTCGCTCAACTTCTCGAGCGTTGACTTTCCGATGCTTCGCTTAGCCGACATGATGCTTATTTATGCCGAAGCAGCCGCACGCACCAACACCAACCGCAGCACCGCGCTTGGCTACGTGAACCAGATTCGGGCACGCGCTTTCGGAAACAATTCTGCTGCCATCACCGATGCGCAGATGACTCCCGAATTCATTCTTGACGAGCGGGCCCGCGAATTGCACTGGGAAGGCACCCGCCGTACCGACCTCATCCGCTACAACCGCTTTGTGGAAGGCACCTACTTGTGGCCTTGGAAAGGCGGCGTGGCAAACGGCCGGGCTGTGGAAGCACACCGCGTGCTGTTTCCCATTCCAGCGGCGGACTTGACTGCTAACCCCAACCTGAAACAAAACCCTGGTTATTAATAAGCCGTGAGGTGACGCCGGATGCTTAGCCGGCGTCACCTCACGATGCGGGCCTGGCCCCATTGTAAGTTCCTGCAATGCAGTTTTTATGGTTGAAGCTGAGACTTATAGCCATACTAAGTTGTTTCAGGAAAACACTGAGTTACCACCACGTTTTTAACCCCGAAATATTCCCATGAAAAATTGGCTTACCCAAGTTGCCGCTGCTGTGTTTGCAGTGGCCTCCCTTGCCTCTTGCGAGAAAGATGAGGACAAGGTTACTGTAGCCCCTTCGGCGTCGCTGGCCCTCACCGCCAACCGTACTTCGGTGGTGCTGGCTCAGGCTAACGCCTCCCAGACGGCGCTCACTTACACGTGGAACCCAGTTACCTTTTCGCTCAGCGGCACCGAGAGCAATAAGGTCGCGGCTCCCACCTACCAATTGCAGGTCGCCAAGTCCGACAACGGCTTTGGTTACCCCGCCATCATCGACGCCGGAACTAGCGTAACGAAAGCCGTAACGGTTGAAGACCTTAACACTGCTTTGACCACACTCGGCGTAGAACCCGGTATAGCCACGCCTCTATTTGTACGGGCTGTAGCCGTATTGGGTACTGATAATCAGAAATTTGTATCGAATCCACTTCCGATTACGGCGACTGGTTACAAAGTTTGCTTGCCTCCCAATAAGGACGTTTACTCCATCATTGGCCCGGCTGGTATTGATTGGAACACTGACGTTCCGCTGACTTACAACTGCGATACCAAGACTTACGATATTACCCGCGCGTTGAACGCCGGGGAGTTTAAATTTCGTAAGAACAACGACTGGGGCACCAACTATGGTAGTACCTCCAGCAACGGCGGCCCATTGGCTCTCAACGGTAGCAACATTTCGGTTAGTACTGCCGGCGTCTATACTATCAAGCTCAACCTGGCTACCCTGACGTACACTATCGCCAAGTAAAGCTGAGTATTCAGTGCATCTTTACCGGCCCGGCCAGACAAAAAAAGACTCCTGCTGATAGGAGTCTTTTTTTGTCTG
>NZ_DASVSI010000082.1:0-11256 GCF_036388155.1 Hymenobacter sp.
TGTAAAAAGCCCTCCCGGGTATGACCCCGGCACTGCGCAGTGCCGGGGTCATACCCGGGAGGGCTTTTCGTTAAGGATGTTGTCACATTACTAGGCGAGTCGCTGAGGACAGGACGGATTAGCTCTGGTTACGTCCGGTTGCCACGGTCTTCGACCTCGCAATGACAGGAGGCATTCGTCTACAACTCGCCTTTCTCTTCTTTGCGGAAGTGGTTCAGCACCAGCTTGTCGGTGAGGCCGGGGAATAGCTTGTTCATGAAAACAGTGAGCTTGCCCTGGCCGGTGAGCACCAGGGTGCGGCGGCGCTGACGCACGGCTTTCAGGATTTCGTCGGCGACGGCCTCGCTCGTCATCATGGCGCCTTCGTCGCGCGGCGACTCTCCTTGGGAGGAGCCGTCGGCGGCCAGTGCCACCTGCCGGATGTTGGAAGCCGTGAAGCCGGGCGCGGCCGTGAGCACGTTCACGCCCTGGTCGAGCAGTTCGGTGCGCAGGGCTTCGAGGAAGCCGTTCATGGCAAACTTGGAGGCCGAATAGCCCGTGCGCCCCGGCAGCCCCCGGTAGCCGGCTATGCTGCTGATACCCACCACGGTGCCCTTGCTGGCCAGCAGGTGCGGCAACGCAAACTTGGTGGTGAAGACGGTGCCGAAGAAATTGGTTTGCATCAGGCGCTTGATGACCTCCAGGTCGGCGTCCTGAAAACGGGCGCGCATGGAAATGCCCGCGTTGTTGAGCAGCACGTCCAGCCCGCCGAAGCGGGCCACGGTTTCCTGCACGGCGCGGGCGGCGGCGGCTTCGTCGCCCACGTCGGCGCGCACGGCCAAATGGGCCACGCCGGCCGCCGCCAGGGCTTGGGCCGTGTCGGCCAGCTTGGCTTCGTCGCGGCCGGTGAAAGCCACTTGGTAGCCGGCGCGGCCAAACGCCAGGGCGCACGCCCGGCCAATGCCCGAAGTACCGCCCGTGATGAGAACTGTGGGTGTTAACATAAAAGTAAAGCGAAGCTCGGCGGCCCGGAGGGAAAAGGGTGCGGGCAAAGCGCAGGGGCAAACTTACGGCCGGGTGGTGCGATTTTTGCGCCTCTGTGCAACCGCAGCCCACGCGGCGCTGTCAACGAACCCAGCACGGAGAAGAAAATGCCGCACCGGGCCCGCATCAACAGGTCTTTCAGCCGGTGGATTGGCCGGAAGCAATGGCCCGTTTTGGCTACGTCGTCCCGGTTTTCTCCTTACATTTATCAATTGAATTCCCCGCATTCTCTTTTTGGTTCTGTATGACCCCACTTCTACGTTCTTGGTCCCGTGTTGCGCCGGGTGTTGCAGTTGTTTTATTGGTGTTGGGGGGGGCTTTTTCGGCCTCGGCGCAAACGTGCCCCGCAGCGGCCACCTGCACGCCGGGCCGGGCTAGCAACCCGCTGGCCACGGCCTTCAACATGGGCATCCTCAACGTGACGGTGGGCACCAACCTCATCAACCGCACGTCGGTGGGCCAGTCCGAAGGCTACCAGGACCTGAGCTGCACCACCAACGCCGCGCTGGTAGTGGGCCAGAGCTACCCCATCAGCGTCTCGACCAACGCGAGCACGCCCGAGAACGTGCGCGTGTGGATAGACTACAACAACGACGGCGCCTTCACCGGCAACACGGAGCTGGCTTTTAGCTCCAACAGCAAGACGCTGCACACGGGCACCATCACGGCCCCGGCTTCGGCGGTGCTGAGCACCCGGCTGCGCCTGCGCGTGGCCGCCGACTACGACAACGGCATCGTGCCCACGTCGTGCTCGACGCCCGAATATTCCCAAACCGAAGACTACAGCGTGACCCTGTCGGGCAATGCCGCGCCGCCAGTAGCGGCCTTCACCACCAGCGGCGCCCTCACGTGCACGGGCTGCGTGCAGTTTACCGACGCCAGCCAAAACCTGCCCACGGCTTGGCTGTGGACGTTTGGCGACGGCACCACCAGCACCGCCCAAAACCCCAACCACTGCTATACCACGGCCGGCACCTACGCCGTGACCCTGCGCGCCACCAACGGGACCGGCGTCAACACCAGCGCGGCCACCAGCATCGTGTACAACGCCACCGTGCCGCTGGCGGCCGCTTGCTCGCCTCAAACGGTTAACTACTTCGCCAACTACGGCATCACGCGCTTCCGGCTGGGCACCATCGACAACACGTCGGCCGATGGCAGCGCGGGCTTTCAGGACTTCACCTGCCCGCAACGCACGGAGTTGGTGGTCGGCATCAGCAACTCGATGACCATCACCACGGGGGGCGTGAATCCGCACGTCATCCGGGTGTTCCTGGACGCCGACAACAACGGCACTTTCGCCACGACCGAGCAGGTGTACCAAAATGTGAACGCCCCCAGCCCGGGCGCCACGACTACGTTTATCCTGCCCAACAACACCGTGCTCAACCAGCCCCTGCGCCTGCGCGTGGTGGCCGATGCCGTGGGCAACACCGCCGCCCCCTGCACCAGCCCAGTAAGCGGCCAGGTGGAAGACTACACCGTGATTGCTAAGCCCAACACGCTGCCCCCCGGCATCAACTTTACTTCCAACTACGTGCCCGGCGGCTGCGTGAACCCGGTGCAATTCACCGACCTCAGCACCAACTCGCCAACCTCGTGGCTCTGGGACTTTGGCGACGGCACCACCAGCACCCAGCGCAACCCCTCGCACCAATACACGGCGGCGGGCACCTACACCGTGGGCCTGACCGCTACCAATGCGAACGGCCCCGCCAACGCTTCGCGCCCGAACTACCTGACCATCGCCATCCCCTGCCTGACGTACTGCGCAGCCAACGGCACCGGCGGCACCGGCTCCGGCGGCACGCAGTTTCCCAGCAACTTCTACATGACTTCGGTGAGCGTGCCCACGGCTCAGCCGGCCTTCAACAACGTGTCGACCAATGCCCCGGGCGGCTACATCAACTACGTGACGCCCGTCATCACGGTGGGCGCCGGGGCGCGGGTATCCATGTCGGTGACGACCAACTTATTCGCCATCCACCGCACGTCGGTGTGGGTTGACTACAACACCAACGGCGTCTTCGAAACGTCGGAGCTAGTGCTGGACGGCATCACGACGAATACCTCGCCGGCCACCTTCACGGGGCAGTTCACGGTGCCTGCCAGCGCGACCGGTCGCAGCACCCGCATGCGCATCATTAGCGCGACCAACACCAACTTTCCTTCGGCCTGCGCCACCAACCTGTTCAACGCCGAAGTGGAAGACTACCGGTTGCTGGTGCAGCCCCTGGCCGTGCGCGACGCCCAAGCCCTGCCGGCGCTGAGCGTGTACCCCACCCCCACTCCCGATGGCCGCTTGCACCTGAGCTTGCCCGATGCCAGCGCCGCCGGCCTGTACTCGGCGGAGGTGCAAAACCTGCTGGGCGCCACCGTACTGCGCACTTCCCTGCGCCTAGGCCCCGCCGCCGACGCGGCCCTCGACCTAAGCGGCCTGGCCGCGGGCGTGTACGTGCTGCGCCTGCGCGACGCCAAGGGCCTCACCGCCTCACGCCGCGTGGTGCGGGAGTAGGCTGCTGCGGGCTTCCAACAATTCCTTGCATTTCCCACCTCGCAAAAGGCTGGCCGTCAGCAGGCCGCTAGAGTGCTTTTTTCTGCTTTTTTCCTTTTCCTGTACTGTATGTCTACACTTTTACTCCGGCGCGTTCTGGGGTCGTTTCTGCTGCTAACGCTGCTGGTGCTGGGAGCCCGCCCGGCGCAAGCCACGCACTTATTGGGTGGCGAAATGAGCTACCGCTACCTCGACGCCAACGGCCCCGCGGGAAACCCCTTTCGGTACGAAATTACCGTGACGCTGTACAGCAACGGCCTGTACGCCACCAATCCCGGCGGCATCGCCGCGCCTCCCACTTTTGCCCAGGTATCCATCTACAGCCGCACGACGGGTGCCCGGGTTCTGACTCCAACCATTCAGCGTACCTCGCCTTCGGCGAACGGGCCGCTGCCTCCTCCCATTTCGCCGTCGGTGCCGCAAGGCTGCGCGGTGCAGGGGCCAAGCCAGCCGTTTTACCTGTGCAAATACGTGCAGGTGGTGAACCTGCCCGTGTCGTTTGACGGGTACTACGCGGTGTACTCCGTGTCGGCGCGCAACAACACGCTCACCAACATCAACAATCTGAACGGCGGCCCCAGCGGGGGCAGCTTGCCGCTGACGCTCTACACGAGCATGGCCCCGCCCCTGATTTCCAACCGCTCGCCGGTGTTTTCGGACACGGCCGTGGCCATCGTGTGCCAGAACGATACCACCGTCACGCTCAACAACGCTTTCGACCCCGATGGCGACCGGCTGGTGTACTCGTTCGGCACGCCTTTCGGCAACCAGAACAACACCAATACCTTTCCGCCCTTCCCGAGCCTGGTTCCTTACTTCCCTGGCTTTAGCGGCTCGGCCCCATTCGGCCCGGGCAACGGCAACTTTGCGCTCATCAACGCCTCGACGGGCATTGCCAAATACGGTGGGTTGACCAACGGCTTGTACGGCATTGCCGTGGACGTGTCGGAATACCGCACCATCAACGGGCGGGAAGTGCTGCTCGGCACCACGCGCCGCGACTTGCAGCTGGTGGTGTCTACCTGCCCGGCCACCCCGCCGCCGCTGTTGCCGCCCGCCGTGACCACGCCCCGCAACTACACCATTGAGGAAGGGCAGTCGCTTACCATTCCGATAACGGCCACGCAGGCGAGCAACAACCCCCTGGTGCTGACGGTGAACAGCGCCCTGCTCGATGGCAGCGGCCCGTTCCTCACCACCCTGAACGGCAACACCGGCACGGTGCAACCCGGCAACCTAACGGGTACGGCCTCGGCCTCGGGCACCGGCACGGTCACGGGCACGTTCGTATTTAACTCGAAATGCGGCGATGCCCGCGCCACGCCTTACGACCTGGCCGTTACGGTGCGGGACAACGGCTGCGGCGGCAAGCTGGCCTCCGACATTTTCCGCATTACCGTGACGCGCGCCGCGGGGCCCAACGCCATCAACGGGCCCGCCCTGGTGTGCGACCCGGCCACGGTGCGCACCTACACGGCGGCCGGCCCCGTGCCCACTTCCTACAACTGGCGCGCCGTGGGCGGCACCATCACGGGCGGCCAGGGCACCAACACCGTGCAAGTGACCTGGGCCAGTGCCAACACCACCGGTACCCTGGTGCTGAAGGGCGTTTCGTCGCGCGGCTGTCCCACCGATTCGGTGGTAAAAACCGTGGACATCCGCCCGCTGGCGGCCCTGACCGTGACGCCGAGTGCCCCTACCCTCTGCCTCGGAGTATCGAGCACACTTACGGTGGCCGGGCCAGCGGGCCTCACCTACAGCTGGTCGGGCGGTGGCGTTACTTCTACCAATACTACCCTTACCGTCACGCCCACCACCACCACCACCTACACCGTGGTCGGCACGGATGGCACCTGCACCACTTCGGCTTCGGTGACCGTGACGGTGGCGCCTCCTCCATCGGCTGATGCTGGCGCTGACCGCACCGTGTGCCCGAACGTAGCGTCTACCCCGCTGGGGGCTGCGGCGGTCACGGGCTACACGTACAGTTGGAGCCCGGCCACGGGCCTGAGCAGCGCCACGGCGGCCCAGCCCACCGTGACCTTGCCCAACACCACCAGCGCCCCCATCACGCAGGTGTATACGCTGACGGTTTCCACGGCACCCAACTGCGCAACCAGCGTGAGCACGGTGCGCGTTACCGTAAGCCCCGAAGCCATTGTCAATGCGGGCCCGGCGCGCACTATTTGCCCGGGCGTGGCCTCGGGTACGTTGGGCACTCCCGCCCTGACTGGTTATACGTACAGCTGGAGCCCGGCCACGGGCCTGAGCAGCGCCACGGCGGCCCAGCCCACCGTGACCCTGCCCAACACCACCGGCGCCCCCATCACTACCACCTACACCCTGACGGCCACCAGCCCCGCGGGATGCACGGCCACGGCCACGGTCGCCGTGACGGTAAGCCCCGTGGAAGCGGCCATGCCCGGCCCGAACCTCAGCTTTTGCTCGGGCACTACTGCGGCGGTGCTGGGCGGCACTGCGACGGCCCAGCCCGGCTACACGTACAGCTGGAGCCCGGCTACGGGCCTGAGCAACCCCAACGTTCTGAATCCCAGCGTTACGGGCACCAATACGACCAACGCCCCCATCGTCCGGACCTACACCCTGACGATGACCAACGCCAACGGCTGCGTGAGCACTGCCACCGTGGACGTGACCATTAACCCCGCCGCGGTGGCCGACGCCGGCCTGCCCAAGCAGACCTGCCCGAATGCGCCTGTCACCATTGGCGGAACGCCCGTTGCGGGCACCATCTACGCCTGGTCTCCCGCCGTGGGCCTGAGCAGCACGTCGGGCTTGAACCCCACCGTGACCTTGCCCAATACCACCGGCGCCGCCCTCACGCAGGTGTACACCCTGACCGCTACCACTCCCAATGGCTGCGTGGCCACCAGCACCGTGGCGGTGACCGTGAACCCCAACGCCGTGGCCGAAGCCGGCCCCGACGCGGCCGTGTGCGACCGCAAGCAAGTAACGCTGGGGGCTGCCGCCCGCGCGGGCTACACCTATAGCTGGAGCCCGGCCACGGGCTTGAGCAATGCCGCCGTGGCGCAACCCGTCTTCACGGGCGTGAACACAACCAACGCCCCCCTCACCCTCACCTACACCCTGACGGCAACTACCAGCAACGGCTGCGCCTCCACCGACGCCGTGACGGTGACCGTGAACCCACGGCCCGCCGCCGAAGCCATTGTGGGCCCAGTATCGGTGTGCCCCACCGTGACGGGCATTGCCTATTCGGTACCCAATCCGGCCACTACCGCTTATACCTGGCTGATAAATGGCGGCACCATTGCCAGCGGCCAGGGCACGCCGGCCGTGACCGTAGACTGGGGCACGGCCACCACCGGTGCCTTCATCAAAGTATTCCGGCTGAATGCCCAGGGCTGCTCGTCCGATACCACGGTGCTGCCCGTCATCGTGAACCCGCAGCTGCAAACCGTGCGGCCCACCGGCCCCGGCGACGTGCTGGCCGTGGCTCCGGTGCCTACTTCCGTCTGCCAGGCCGATGGTCCTTACACGTACCGCAGCGGCGTCTTCTCCGCCGGGTCGAGCTATTCGTGGGTGATTACGGGCGGCACGCAGGTTAGCTCCTTCCAGAACACGGTAACCGTAAACTGGGCCCCGGTAACGGTGCCCACCATCCGCGAGATTGTGGTGACGGAAACTAGCAACCCCGCCGGGGGCATCTGCCGCGGCGTTTCGACGGCCCTGCAAGTGCTGGTGAATCCCTCTCCCCTCACCAACCTGGCCATTGTGGGCCCGGCCCGCGTGTGCGCTGCCAACGGCCCGGTCACGTTCTCGCTGCCCGGGGGCTTTGCTGGCTCCACCTATGTGTTTCAGCTGAGCGGCACTACGCTGGCCGGCACCGGCAACAGCCGCACCCTGGCCACCGTGCCCGCGCCCGGCACCTACACGCTGACCGTGCAGGAAACGACTTCCGCCGGTTGCGCCGGCCCGCTATACTCCACGCCCTTCGTGGTAACGCCTAACCCGGTGGCGCCCACCATTTCCGGTTCGGGCTTCGTGTGCAACACCGGCACCGCCCAGCAATACGCCATTGCCAACCCCAGCCCCGGCGCCACTTTCCAGTGGACGGTCACGGGGGGCACGGTCACAGCCGGCGGCACCAGCAGCCAGGTAACGGTGCTGTTCAACGCCACCGGCCCGTACGCGGTGAGCGCCGTAGAAATCAGCGCCACGCCCACTGCCTGCGCCAGCCCGGCGGCAACCCGCACCATTTTGTTCGACAGCCCAAGCCTGGCTCTGACCACGGCCTCGGTTGATGCCACCAGCAACAACCGCGTTATTCTCACGCTACGCGCCCCCAACAGCGCCAACACGCCCAACCCCGTGCGGGTGCTGCGGCGCGTGGCGGGCGCCGGCACGTTTGCGGCCGTGGGCACGGTGCCGGCCTCGGCCACCACGTTCACGGATAATAACGCCGTCGACGCTTCGGCTAACTCCTATGAATACCAGCTGGACTTGGCTAATGGTTGCGGCACGCCCGTCACCAGCACCCTGGCCCAGACCATCCGCCTGCAAGCCACCGCTGTGCCTGGCCCTGGCGGGCGCGACCAAGGCAACACTACGCTCAGTTGGAATGCCTACGTAGGCTTCCCGGTGAAGGAATACCGCATTTATCGCCGCAGCGACAACGGCGCGGCCGTGCTGCTGAACACCGTTCCGGCCGGCACGCTGCAAGCCACGATTTCCAACACCGACCCGACCGTGATTGCCAATGGCCTCGGCTTCAATCAGAATTTCCGGGTAGTGGCTGCCAGCACGGATGCCACTGCGCTGCTCTCGAATTCCAACGAGGCCAGCGTGAACTTCGCCAACACACTGAAGACGTACAACATCATCACGCCCAACCGCGACGGCCAAAACGACGTGCTGGTGATTGACAACGTGCAGCTTTACCCCGGCAACACTTTCACCGTGTTCAACCGCTGGGGCCGCGAGGTGTACAGCACCACCAACTACCAGAACAACTGGGGCGGCGATGCCAACACGCCCGCCGGCACCTACTTCTACCTCCTAAAACTGCCGAATGGCACCAGCCTGAAAAATTGGTTTGAAGTAGTTAAGTAGGACCGCAGATTGAACGGATTTTAACGGATTGAAACGGATTTTTTGTGGTTTCGCTCCGCTTCCGGTTGACTGAGCTTTAATTCGTTTTGGCAAAAGAAAAAGGCTGCTCTTGTGAGCAGCCTTTTTCTTTTTAGAGAATTCAGCAATGGTTTTGTGCAGCCTGAAATCCTTGACAAAAGGCGCGGAACCACAATAATCCGTTGTAATCCGTTGTAATCCGTTAAAATCCGTTCAATCTGCGGTCTACCTTTGCCCCCCTTATGAGCAGAGCCAAAAACATACCCGCGGAATTGCTCCGCAACGTTAAAATTCAGGACATGGTGGCCGAAGGCAAGTGCCTCGTCCGCGTCGAAAACCTCGTCATCTTCGTGTCGCAAGTGGCCCCCGGCGACGTGGTCGACCTCAAAGTCACCAAAGCCAAAAAGAGCTTCCTGGAAGCTGTACCGGTGAAGTTTCACTCCTATTCGGAGCAGCGCACCACGCCCTTTTGCCAGCACTTTGGCGTGTGCGGCGGCTGCAAGTGGCAGCACATCACCTACGATTCTCAGCTGCACTACAAGCAGCAGCAAGTGGTGGACCAGCTCACCCGCATTGGCAAAGTGGCGCTGCCCGAAATTCCGTTCATTCTCTCCTCGCCGCAGCGCACCTACTACCGCAACAAGCTCGAATACACCTTCAGCGACAACGGCTGGCTGACCACCGAGCAGATAAACGACGACTCGCGCACCTACAACCGCGAGGTATTGGGCTTCCACACGCCCACGCGGTTCGACAAGATTATCGACGTGGAGCACTGCTGGCTGCAGCCCGAGCCGAGCAACGAAATCCGCCTGTTTGTGCGTGACTACGCCCACCAGCACAAGCTGCCTTTCAACAACCTCGTGCGCCAGACCGGCCTGCTGCGCAACCTCATTATCCGCATCGCGGAAACCACCGGTGAAGTAATGGTGATTCTGCAGTGCTACCACGCCGACGAGGCCATCGTGCCCCTCCTGGATGCGCTGTACGCCAAGTTTCCCGGCATCACCTCGCTCAATTATGTGCTCAACAGCAAGGGCAACGAAACCTTCCACGACCTGGAAGTGGTGACGTACAAGGGCAAGCCTTACATCGAAGAAGAAATGGAAGGCCTGCGTTTCCGCATCGGCCCCAAGTCCTTCTACCAAACCAACTCCGAAGGCGCCCACCAGCTCTACAAAGTGGCCCGCGAGTTCGCCGACCTCAAAGGGGATGAGCTGGTGTACGACCTCTACACTGGCGCTGGCACCATTGCCAGCTTCGTGTCGCACCAGGCCCGCAAAGTCATCGGCGTGGAGTACGTGGAGCAAGCCGTGGCCGACGCCCATGTGAACGCCGAAATCAACAACATCACCAACACCGAGTTCTACGCCGGCGACATGAAGGACATCCTCACCGCCGACTTCACCGCCCACCACGGCCGCCCCGACGTCCTCATCACCGACCCGCCCCGCGCCGGCATGCACCCCGACGTGGTGGCTCGCCTGCTGGAGCTGCGCGCGCCCCGCATCGTCTACATCAGCTGCAACCCCGCCACCCAGGCCCGCGACTTAGAGTTGCTGGATGCAG
Organism: Hymenobacter sp.; assembly: GCF_036388155.1. Taxonomy (NCBI): domain Bacteria; kingdom Pseudomonadati; phylum Bacteroidota; class Cytophagia; order Cytophagales; family Hymenobacteraceae; genus Hymenobacter; species Hymenobacter sp. Next base: position 10,259 of record NZ_DASVSI010000082.1, read on the forward strand.
CGTATAAAGTCACTCGCGTGCAGCCAGTGGATATGTTCCCCCACACCCACCACGTGGAGAATGTGGTGGCGTTGGAGTTGAAGTAATCAGAATAAGTAACGTCTCTGGAATATGTACCGTCTGTCATCCTGAGCGTAGCGAAGGACCTTATCAGGCCAAAACATCTACCATGCCTTATTACCTGTACATCACCACCAATCCGGCCAGAACGGTGTTGTACATCGGCGTTACCAACAACCTTTTCGTTCGCATAGCGCAACATTATGCCAACCGGGGCTCGGCCCAAACTTTTGCCGGCCGGTATTTCTGATACAACCTGCTGCATTTCGAAGAGTACACAGACAGCAAAGCAGCCATCGCCCGCGAGAAGGAACTGAAAGGCTGGACGCGGGCTAGAAAAGAGGCTTTGATTGCTATCGACAACCCTGAATGGGCTTTTATTCAAACCTGATAGTAGTGCGCCCGTGATAAGGTCCTTCGCTGCGCTCAGGATGACATTATAAACAACGAGTTCAATTGCACCGCATGGACTACTTCAACGACCCCGAACTCAACGGCAAATACCTTGGCACCATCACTAAGGATTTCGCCACCGTGTCCGATACGCTGAGCGAGGCTTCGGCCCAGATTCGCAAACGCGACATCAGCCAGTACCCCATTTTCGTGTTTGCCAAGCAGGAAGTACCGCTGGGTGGCCTGCTGGTGAACGCCGACGAGCTGAACCTGGAATGGCACGTCTTTGCCAGCTACCTGGAGCTTTTCGTGCAGCAGGGCATCGTGGCTGTCGAAGGCATTGAAGCCTTCCAAGCCACTTACAAAGACGCGAATGAGTTTTGCTGTCTTTTCGTGTTGGATAAAGAGTTTACGAACTTCGTCTTCGTGCCTTATCCGGAGGATTAGAGCACAGGGGAAACCGAGTTAATAAAACCAAAAAGAACGTCATGCTCATCTGCCGTCCGCGCAGCCGAAGCATCTCGCGTATGGTAGTAATCCAATCG
>NZ_DASVSI010000083.1:0-2815 GCF_036388155.1 Hymenobacter sp.
TTTGAAATCCGTTCAGCTCGGCGATTAGCACTTCCTGGGCGGGCGTCAGCACCACGGCCGTAGCGGCCAGCACCCGCGCCAGGTTGTGAATACGTGGCGGGTAGTCGTCCACGTTGTCTTTCACCCAATGTGCTTTGCAAAGCTTCTCAACGGTGAGGTGCGCCAGAAACAAGCACTGCAAATACCGCTTGGTTTGAAATAAGTCCTGAGCGGCCAGCCAATCACCTTCTGCGGTTTCTTTCCAGTGCAGAATATGGTCGTGCTTGGTCATGGAGCAAAGTAACACCAAAAGAGGCTGAAGCTCCCGTAGCTTCAGCCTCTTTCAGTTTCGGATGCGACGGCGTTACTTCCCCACCCAAACCAAGTGGTCATCCCGGTAATGGTACCGGCCAGGCTTCAGCGGTGTCAACACCCGTTTTTTTGTATTCCAGGCACCCTCGTGCGTAAGGACTTTGCCGATATAAACACTCGGGTCGGCGGATTTCACCTTATAAAAATACTTTTCGCTGTCCATCAGCGGCAACCGTATGTCTTCTCCGCCCAATTTCACGTACCGCTCCCGCCCGATTGTCGTGAAAATTGGTTGGTTGGGGTCGGGGCCAGTGTCCCAGCCGCTTTCCGTGTCTTCAATAATTGCGTTCAACAGCAAACGCGGTGGGCCACTTATATCAATGAGTTTAATGCCCACCCAACTAGCACGCCCGCCACTGCCTTGCCAGTGCCGCCAAAAACCCGCCAACGCCTCCGGCGAACCGTCACGGTTTAAATCTTGAAGTAAGACGCACGTGTTACTTGAGAAATTCCCCTCTTCCGCCGAGTCGAAGCGATTGGGCGGGGCCTCAAGTTCAACCAACACGAATACCGTATCCTTGGGATGTACCCGGTAGAGCAAGCCGCCCCGCTCCGAACAAAAAATCCCCAGTCGGGCCAACATGGTGTCCCGATGACGCTGTTCTGGCCATATTTCGGATGCCCGTATTCGGCTGAATTGCATCTCATACGTCGGCAGAACAACAGGCTTGGGTGTTACAGGTACCCTACTCGTTTTGCGCCCCGTATGTGCTGGCATCGCTCGCTTCAACGGTTTCGCAAGCCCCGGCCGGAACTGTGCAGCTGCATCATTCATGCCGACTGTATACGCCAGCATAAATAGCAAGAAGATGTATGAGCGCGTCATAGCAGAATGCAAAATATGGCTTCAAACCAAAAGAAGCTGAAGCTACACAGGGGCTTCAGCTTCTTTTGGTTTCTGTCGCAGGGTAGGGCGTTACATATGAATGGCCCGGTTCTCCGTCGCCGCCAGGCACGCTTCCTTCATGGCCTCGGCGTAGGTGGGGTGAGAGTGGCTCATGCGGGCCACGTCCTCGGCGGAAGCGCGGAACTCCATGGCGGTCACGGCTTCGGCAATGAGGTCGGCGATGCGCGGGCCTATCATGTGCACGCCCAGAATTTCGTCGGTGGTTTTGTCGGCCAGCACCTTCACGAAGCCGTCCGTGTCGCCGCTGGCGCGGGCGCGGCCGCTGGCTTTGAAGGGGAACGAGCCCACTTTATAGGCCTTGCCTTGCTCCTTGAGCTGCTCCTCGGTGTAGCCCACGCCGGCCACTTCGGGCCAAGTGTACACCACGCCGGGGATGAGCAGGTAGTTGATGTGCGGCTTCTGGCCCACGATGGTTTCGGCCACGAACACGCCTTCTTCTTCGGCCTTGTGGGCCAGCATGGCGCCGCGCACCACGTCGCCGATGGCGTAGATGCCGGGCACGTTGGTTTGCAGGTGCTCGTCGACCTTGATGCGGCCGCGCTCTTCCATTTCGATGCCGGCGGCTTCCAGGTTGAGGCCGGCGGTGTAGGGCGCGCGGCCCACGGCCACCAAGCAGTAGTCGCCTTCAAACTTCACCTCCTCCCCTTTCGGGTTGGTGGCGGTCACGGTCACGGCGTCGCCCTCGCGGGTGGCGCCAGTCACTTTGTGGCTGAAGAAAAACTCGATGCCGATTTTGCCCAGCACGCGGCGCAGCTCCTTGCCCAGGCCGCGGTCCATGGTCGGGATGATGCTCTCCATAAACTCCACCACCGACACTTTGGCGCCGAGGCGGGCGTACACGGAGGCCATTTCGAGGCCAATCACGCCGCCGCCAATCACAATCATGTGCTTGGGCACTTCGCGGATGTTCAGGGCCTCGGTGCTGGTGATGATGCGCTCCTTGTCCTGGGCGATGAACGGCAGCACCGTAGGCTTGGAGCCGGTGGCGATGATGACGTTTTTGGTTTCAATCTGCTGGGCTTCGCCGCCGGCCGTGGGCGCAATGCTGATGTGGGTTGCGTCGACAAAAGAACCCACGCCGGTGAGGACGTCGATTTTGTTCTTTTTCATCAAATAGGCAATGCCGTCGACGTTGGCTTTCACCACGCCGGCCTTGCGGTCTATCATCTGGTTCATGTTCACCCGCAGGTTTTCCAGCTCGATGCCGTGCTCCTTGAAGGCCGAATGGGCGTTGTGGTAGTGTTCGGACGAGTCGAGCAGGGCCTTGCTGGGGATGCAGCCCACATTGAGGCAGGTGCCGCCCAGGGTGGGGTATTTCTCAATAAGGGCGGTTTTGAGGCCCAGCTGCGAGCAGCGGATGGCGGCCACGTAGCCCCCAGGACCGGAGCCGATGACGGTGACGTCGTATTGATTCATAGAGCCGAATGTTCGGTGATGGTTCGTGGCTACGAAGGTACGGCCGGAAGCGCACGCGGGTAGAGTGGTTGTTGTGGTATTCGGCAGAACGTCATGCAGCGCGCAGCGAAGCATCTCGCATGTGGTAGTAATTAGTTGATG
>NZ_DASVSI010000084.1:0-8847 GCF_036388155.1 Hymenobacter sp.
TCACCTGGTCAACTCCTTTCACCGGCGCGGCATCCACTTCAAGGCCCTGGACCTGGGCATCGACACCACCACGCCGGCGGGCAAGTTCATGCTCTCCATCTTCGCCTCGCTGGCCGAGTACGACCGCGAGAGCATCCTGGAGAAGACCAAGGCCGGCCAGCAACTGGCCGCCGCCCAGGGCAAGCACATCGGCCGGCCCAAAGGGCTCGACGCCGAGAACCTGGCCAAAGTGCGGAAAGCATTGGAAAAAGGGCTCTCCGTAGCCGAAACGGTGGAATTGACTGGCATTAGCCTCTCCAGCGTCAAGCGCTACCGCAAGCACCTGCAGGCCGCTCTTACCTAATAGTACTACTGCCCAAAAGGACTTAGAGTAATTTTATCCCCCCGTTGCTATAAGAAGGCCTACTCACGCAGGTGCTGGCCGCTCCCCAGCAGCCTGGCGCGCCGGCCAAGAAGTAAGGGCAGGCCCTTCAGCCTGCTGGCTTCCCTAGAGGTCATTGCCTGCTTTAGCCTCACTGGCGCATTCCATTCACTTGTAGTGCTTTTGCACCCCTCGCCATGACTGAACTCCAACGCTTGCTGGCCGCTTACGACGCGAACCGCGCTGCGGGCCGCGCCTGCGCCCTGGCCACGGTGGTGGAGGTGGAAGGCTCGGCGTACCGGCGGCCCGGCGCTCGCATGCTCGTCACCGACGACGGGCAGCTGACGGGCGCCATCAGCGGGGGCTGCCTGGAAGGCGACGCCCGCCAGCGGGCCCAACGGGTGCTGCAGCGCGGCCAGCCCGCGCTCATTACCTACGACACCTCCGACGAGGACGACCCGCGCCACGGGCTGGGCCCCGGCTGCCAGGGCGTCGTGCACATTCTGTTGGAGCCCCTGCACTTTCAGGACCCCGACAACCCGTTGGAGCTGCTGCGGGGCTTTGCCCGTCACCCCGAGCCGGCGGTGCTGGCCACCGTGTTTCGCCAGGTGGCGGGCCAGGCCTTGCCCGACCTCGGCCAGCGCCTGCTGCTGTTGCCCGATGGCTCGGTGCGCGGCTCCGCGCTCGATAACCTGGACCTGACCACCGCTATCCGCCGCGATGCCCAGCAAGCCCTTGCGGATAACCAGTCGCTCATCCGCGAGTATGGGATGAAGCCCGATGGCATTGCGCGCGTGTTTTTGGAGGTGCTGCGGCCACCCCTGCGCCTGACCGTGTACGGGGCTGGCAACGACGCCCAGCCCCTGGTCCGCCTGGCTGCCTCGCTCGGCTGGCACGTGACGGTAATCGACGGCCGCCCTCGTCAGGCAGTCCAAGAACGGTTCCCGGATGCCGCCGAAGTACGGGTAGTGCCCCTGGGCGAAGTGCCGGCCCTGCCGCTCTCGGCCGACTATGCGGTTCTGCTGACCCACAATTACGCCTACGACCTGGCCGTGCTGCAGCGCCTGCTCGATGCGCCCACGCCTTACGTCGGCCTGTTGGGCCCGCGCAGCAAAGCCGCGCGCCTGCTGGAAGAGCTTGCCCAGGCCGTGCCCAATGCCGAGGCGCTGCTACGAGGCCGGCTATTTAGCCCCATTGGCCTGAACCTGGGAGCTGAAACCCCAGAAGAAATAGCGCTGTCCATCACGGGCGAAATTCAGGCGGTACGCCAGGGTCGCCCCGGGGGCATGTTGACCTTTTCCCGGGACCCCATTCATGCCCGCCCCACGGACATGGCGGCGGGCTCTGCCTACCTAACCACGGGCAGGACCCTACGCTATGGCCATGTAGTCGTGGCTGAGCCCAGCTGCGGGGTATAACCCTGCTGCCTCGCTAGGCTCTGTTTGAAAATCATACTCTTTGGTTTGAATCGTGTTTAACTGCCGCCTGGGGCTTTCGGACCTTTGTCATGTTCCCTGCCACTCGCAATAGCAAACGCGGCAGCCTATTATCTACCTGGCAGTAAGGTGAATATTCTCTTGCCTGCGCAGTGAAAGCCGCACTCATTGGCGCCCGGTTTACGGCCCGGCGACAAGCGCTTAGACGAACTAGCGGGGAGCTCTTTTTACACTTTTAATCACCACTCATATGGATAAGCGGAAATTAGGCCCGAGCGGCCTGGAAGTATCGGCCCTGGGCCTGGGCTGCATGGGCCTGACCTTCGGCTTTGGTTCGGTCACGCCTTCTGACGAAGCCATCACCCTCATTCGCACCGCCTTCGAGCGCGGGGTAACCTTGTTCGACACGGCCGAAGCCTACGGGGAGCTCAACGAGACGCTGGTGGGCCAGGCCCTGGCGCCAATGCGCGACCAGGTGGTCATTGCCACCAAGTTCGGCTTCAAGGAGGGCAACCCAAAGGAGGGCATGGACAGCCGGCCCGAGCGCATCCGCCAGGTGCTGGAGCAGTCGCTGCGCCGCATGAAAACCGACTACATCGACTTGTTCTACCAGCACCGGGTCGACCCCAATGTGCCGATTGAAGAGGTGGCCGGGGCCGTAAAAGACCTCATTCAGGAAGGCAAAGTGAAGTACTTCGGCCTCTCGGAAGCCGGCGCCGATACCATTCGCAAAGCCCACGCCGTGCAGCCCGTATCGGCCCTGCAGAGCGAGTACTCGATGTGGTGGCGCGAGCCCGAGCAGAGCGTCCTGCCGACGCTGGAAGAGCTGGGCATTGGTTTCGTGCCCTTCAGCCCGCTGGGCAAAGGCTTCCTGACCGGCAAGATTAACGAAAACACCGAGTTCGACAAGAACGACTTCCGCAACACCGTGCCCCGTTTCTCGGAAGAGAACCGCAAAGCCAACCAGGCCCTGGTGGACCTGCTCGGCACCATCGCGGCCGGCAAGCAAGCCACCCCGGCCCAGATTGCGCTGGCCTGGCTGCTGGCCCAAAAGCCCTGGATTGCGCCCATCCCCGGCACGTCCAAGCTGCACCGGCTGGAGGAAAACATCGGCGGCGCGTCGGTGCACCTCACGCCCGACGACCTGCAGCGCATCGAGCAGGCACTCGCCCAGGTGCAAATCCAGGGCGACCGCTACAATGCGCAGTCGCAGAAAGCCATCAACCGCTAATCCCACAGGGCTCCACGTAGCCCGACATGCACCCCATGGATAATACAAGCCCACAACCCGCGACGGGCTTTAACCGCCGCGACCTACTCAAAGCCGGGGCCATCCTGGCCGGAGCCGCGCTGCTCCCGAACGCCGACGTATTGGCTTCCCCCACTGCGGCGGCGCCCACTCCCGCGAAAGACAAGGTGAGTTCCCGGCGCAAGCTGGGCACCCTGGAGGTTTCCAGCATCGGCATTGGCGTGCAGAACATGAGCCGCAAGTACACCACGGAGGTGCCCAACCGGGCCGAGATGCACCGCATCATCCGCAGTGCCTACGACCACGGCGTGACCCTATTCGACGCCGCCGAGGCCTACGGCCCGCTGGAGGTGGAGCGCATCCTGGGCGAAGCAGTGGGCTCCTTTCGCAACAAAATTGTGATTGAGACGAAGTTCGGCTGGAACATCGACCAGAAAACCGGGCAGCGGCTGCCGGGCCTGAACAGCCAGCCCGACCACATCAAGCTCGTGGTGGACGGCATGCTGCAGCGCCTGCGAACCGACCGCATCGACCTGCTCTACCAACACCGGGTCGACCCGGCCGTGCCCATCGAGGACGTGGTCGGCGCGATTCAGGACCTCATCAAACAGGGCAAAGTGCTGCACTACGGCTTGTCGGAGCCCGGCCTGCAAACCGTGCGGCGTGCCCACGCCGTGCATCCGGTGACGGCGATTCAGAACGAGTACTCGCTGCTCTGGCGCGGGCCCGAAGCAGAAGTGCTGCCGCTGTGCCAGGAGCTCGGCATCGGTTTCGTGGCGTGGAGCCCGCTGGGCATCGGCTTCCTCAACGGGGCCATCGACGCCAACACCCGCTTTGCGCCTGGCGACATTCGCGGGGTCGAGTCCCGGTTCTCCCCGGAGAACCTGCCGGGCAACCTCGCGCTGGTGCAGCTGCTCAACACCTGGGGCGCCCGCAAAAACGCCACCTCCGGGCAACTGGCGCTGGCCTGGCTGCTGGCCCAGAAGCCGTGGGTAGTGCCCATCCCGGGTACCACGCAGATGGCGCACATGCTGGAAAACAACGGGGCCGACGCGGTGCGCTTCACGGCCGACGAACTCAAGCAGTTCAACGCGGAAGTAGCCAAAATTCAAATCAAAGGGGAGCGGCTGCCTCAAGCTGTGCTCCAGTATTCGGCGGTGGAAGCCCCTCCTAAAAAGTAGTTGCAGGTGCTAAACGGACGGATTGCGCAAGTGCCGCAGTCCCACGACAACCAGTAAACAGACAGCAGTCATGAACAATGCAAGTATGCAGGGCAAAGTAGCCCTGGTAACCGGGGCCAGCGGGGGAATCGGCTTGGCCACGGCCCGGAAGTTTGCGCAGGCAGGAGCCAGCGTCGTGCTGTGCGCCCGCCGCACGGAGCTAATTGAAAAAGAAGCCGAGCAATTACGAGCAGCTGGTTACCAGGCGCTGGCTGTCACCGCGGATGTCACCAATACCGGGCAGGTGAAAGAGTTGGTTGCCACAACGGTGGAACACTTCGGTCGACTCGATTACGCGGTCAACAACGCGGGCGTCATCAACGAGCGCGGCCCGGCCCACGAGCTGGCCGAGGAGGAATGGGACCGGCAGATTTCGGTGAACCTGACGTCGGTGTGGGTGTGCATGAAACACGAGTTGGCGCAGATGGTGCGCCAGGGCGCCGGTGCCATCGTCAACGTCTCCTCGACGGCCGGGCTGCGGGCTGCCCCCGGCCTGGCGGCTTACAATGCAAGCAAGCACGGGGTGGTTGGTCTGACCAAGTGCACCGGGGTTGAATACGCGGCCCAAGGCATTCGCGTGAATGCGGTCTGCCCGGGGTGGGTGGAGACCCCGATGACCGCCGAGTACGGCAGCGACCCCGCGCGCCATGAGCAGATGGTTGCCTCGGAGCCGATAAAGCGGACGGCCCAGCCGGAGGAAATTGCCGCCAGCATCGTTTGGCTCTGCTCCGATGCCGCGAGCTTCATCACCGGGGACGCTATTGCCGTCGACGGCGGGCTTACAGCCTAATCTTAACAGTCACAGAGCGGGTATCAGCGTCCGCGCAGGGTTGCCTGCGGGCCCTGCTTCCCTTTGCCCTATCCTACCTTTTTGCCATGAATACCCCACAAGTAGAACAAGAGCTCCTCGACCTCTCGCGCCAGATGTGGCGCTGGATGTCCGAGCGCAACATCGAAGCCCTCAACACGCTCATCCACGACAACGCCAGATTCGTGCACATGGGCGCCACCTTCTCCAAGAGTCAGGAGCTGGACGTCATGCGCAAGGGCGAGATTCAAATGAAAGAAGTCGATTTTCAGGAATCGTCGGTGCGGTTCGTAGGGGCCACCGCCATCGTGTTGAATAAAATCCGGCTGGTGGCGGAGGTATATGGCAATGAGGCCATCAACCCCTTCGTAGTCACCGAAGTGTACGCGCACGAAGGCAATGCCTGGACGCTGGCCTCCCTCGCGTTTACGCGCCTGCTCACGGCCTAGCGCTTCGGGTTTGGGGCTGGCCCCAAACAGCCCCAACTCTTATCGACATATCCTACGAATTGGACATGAACATCCTGATACTGGGAGCTGCCGGCCAAATCGGCCGCATGGCCACCGAGAGCCTGCTCCGCCAAACCGACGCCACCCTCGTTCTGTACGCCCGCCAGGCGACCAAACGCCTGAAAGTGGCCGACCCGCAGCGCGTGCGCCTGGCCGATGGCGACCTGACGGATGTCCCCACCCTGACCAAGCATATGCAGGGGATTGATGTGGTGTACATCAACGCTGCGGGCGACAAAGCCGCTAAACAGGCCATTGCCCAGGCCATGCGGGCGGCGGGCGTCAAGCGAGTCATCGAAGCCTCAATTCTGGGCATCTACAACGAGGTGCCCGGCGCTTTCGGAAAGTGGAACACCCGCATGGTCGGCGCCAACCGGATACGTGAGGTGGCGGAAGCTACCGGTGTCTTTGAAAACGAGGCCTTCGACTACACGATACTGCGCCTGACCTGGCTTTATAACCAAGCCGGCAACACCAACTACCAGCTGACGCAGAAGGGCGAACCATTCGTCGGGGCCCAGGTGACGCGGCAGGCCGTGGCCCAGCTCATCGTCGACATCGTCACGGCCCTGGACGGCCGCTTCAGCCACAAGAGCCTGGGCGTAAGCGAGCCGAATACAAACTGGGACAAACCTTCCTTTTACTAACCCTCCCCGGACTTGAAGCACTGGCTCATACTAGGCGCCCTGCTACTGGCAGCGTGCTCCTTCTCCCCAAGCGAGGATAACAAGAATGCGGTGAAACCTGCCCTGGATTCGAGTAAAATATTGATTGTCTATTTGTCGCGCACCAACAATACCAGGGCCGTGGCGGGCATGATTCAGCAAACTGTGGGCGGTGACCTGGTGGCGCTGGAGTTGCAATCGCCTTACCCCGCCAACTACCAGGCCATCGTGCAGCAGGTAGTCGACGAGAACGAAAAAGGCTACCTGCCCCCGCTGCGCACCCGGATTGCCAACATGGAGCAGTATGAGGTGGTCTTTGTAGGCTTTCCCACCTGGGGCATGCAACTGCCCCCGCCCATCAAAAGCTTTTTGAAGCAGTACGACCTGAGCGGCAAAACCCTGGTGCCTTTCAACACCAATGCGGGCTACGGCGTCGGCAGCAGTTTTGAGACGGTTAAAGCCATGGTTCCCAAGAGCACCGTTCTGAAAGGCTTTTCAACCCGCGGCGGCATAGAGCGGGACGGCGTGCTATTTGTGATGGAAGGAAACAAAGAAAAGCAGGTACAGACTCAGGTAAAGGCTTGGTTGAGCGAAATTAACCTTCTGACCAAGAAGTAAAAACATCAAAGCTGCTGTTGGTTTGCTTGTGGCCCACCCGTTGAAAATATCCCAGTCGGGTGGAAGAGGATGGGGGCGTTACTGCGCCTGCTCTTCCCAAATTGTACTGTTTAGCAGTGGGTTTCCTTTTGTTCGCGGCCTCCGGCTCGAAAAGTAAAAGCGCCCCGTTCGGCTGACCGGGGCGCTTTCTTTGGTACTCAGCGGGGCACTATCCGCTCTGAACCTTACGCCTAGCCGCTATTACACTGGCGGCAACCGGCGCCAGCATCGTGGCGCCGCTGAACATGGCTAAATCTAGCATAGTGGGTGTGGCACCGTATAGTTTTTGCATTTCCTTAAACAGCTTCATCCCCTGCTTGGGGTCGGCACTCATCCAGTGGGCCACGTCGGCGGCGGTCACTACTTGGCCTGCCACAAGAATTTCCATATTCGGGCTTAGCTCAGGCACCGGGGCTTCGGCCGGCTGCAGCCGAAGGCTAATGAACACCGCGCCTGCGCTCTGGGGGTTACGGTCAGAAGTAACCCATGTATCAGTGCCGGCGCTACCAAAGCCCTGTACCAAAGCGGCAGTATAGCCCTCAGTGGCTGCGCTGCTGCCGGCCTGGCGGCTGGCCTCTGCCACGAGGTGCGAACTGGTGAAGAACTCATAGCCGGGCGGGAACTGATAGGGCAAGCGGTGCTGGGCGCTCAGGCGCAACTCGCCTAGCAGGTTGCGACAAGCGCCGCTCATCCAAACGGCCTGCACCTGGCCGTTAATACTGGAAAACTCGCGGATGGGCGCGGCGGTATCCGCATTTCGGGTGCTCATATGGACGTAAGCGCCAACGCGAAAACTTTTGGCAGCTGCTTTGGCCGCGATTTCCTGGGGGGTGGGGTAAGCCATAATAAAAGGGGGAAACAGCTATGAATTTGCAATTGTAAAACGGCGGGCTACGTGGTCGGCACGGCCGACGTAATGGCCTCGCTCATGGGATGATGGCTGCCCCTCGCGCCTTCATAGAAGTAGTGCCACTGCGTCTTGCCGTAGTTCAGGTGGTCCTTGTACAAAGCCAGCCCACTAATCGTGCGGGGCGTGTGGGGACTGAAAAAATGCACTTGGTGGCCCACTAGAAACTTGGGGGTCGGGTGCTGCTTGCCGGCGCCGGTGCTCACGTAGGCAAGCTGGCCAACGATGCTGCCCACGGCCTGCCCGCGCCAACGCAGCTCGTCCACCGGGCCGGCCTCGGCCCGCTGCTTCAGGTATTCGACTTCGGCGGCCTGGTCGCGCAGGCCGATGGTGGCCGCGAGTAGGGCAATGGCCTGCTCGGCGGTGTCGGCAAAATATATCCGGTCGCCCTCCCCTGGTAGCAGCACCTCGAACTGGCCGCTAAGTACCTGCTGAGTGTTCGGATTGACGTAGTTTAAGCCCTGGTGCGTGGGCTCGGAAAGTAGCTCGTACTGGCCCGCGTCGTCGCTGTGGCGGTCGTTTACCTGGATGGCGTAGTGGTAGCCGTTCCAATAAATAGCAGTCACCAGGCCCTGCACGTCGCGGTAACGAGTGCTGCGGACGGTGGAATCAATGGCAATGCGGCCGGCGCAGGTTTCGATGGCGGGGAGGTTCGGTAGCATAAGGTTTTGCAATTGTAAAAAGTGGGGGTTAGGCTGCCTGCTGGTGCTGTTTCTGGTGCTCCTGCGCCTGGGGCCGGGGCGGCTCGAAGCGAAGGGCGGCGCGGATAGCTTCCGAGAAGCTAACCGATGCTCCGGTTCGGATGCTGGCGGCGGGGCCTCGGCCCTGGCGCATTTTCCACGCCCACCGGCTGCCTTCGCGGTGGACGTGGACGCTGAAAACCGGGAGCATCAGCTAGGTTGTACGGACAATTAGCGAAGCCAGAGTAAGGCGCAGACGAAGTGCACGAAGCCGAGGTAGCTGCTGGCGGTTTTGTCGTAGCGCGTGGCCAGGCGGCGAAACTGCTTGAGCCGGCCCATGAGCCGCTCAATGCGG
>NZ_DASVSI010000085.1:0-5610 GCF_036388155.1 Hymenobacter sp.
CGCGAACTACAAAGTTCGCGCTACTGCGCTACGCCTTTCCTACATGACCTTCGACCTTCTCGCCAACGACCCTGGCACCAAGGCCCGCGCCGGACTGCTGCAGACCGACCACGGGGCCATTGAAACGCCCATTTTTATGCCGGTGGGCACGGCCGGCACCGTGAAAGCGGTGTCGCAGCAAACCCTGAAGCAGGACATCAACGCCCAGATTATCCTCGGCAACACCTACCACCTGTACCTGCGGCCGGGCCTCGACGTGCTGCGCGCCGCGGGCGGCCTGCACCGGTTCAACGGCTGGGACCGGCCCATCCTCACCGACTCGGGCGGCTACCAAGTGTATTCGCTCTCGAACACCCGCAAAATCAAGGAGGAGGGCGTTAAATTCCGCTCGCACATTGACGGGAGCCAGCATTTGTTCTCGCCCGAGGGCGTGATGGATATCCAGCGCGTCATCGGGGCCGACATCATCATGGCGTTTGACGAGTGCACGCCTTGGCCCTGCGAGTACGACTACGCTGCTCGCTCCCTCGACATGACGCACCGCTGGCTGCAGCGCTGCATTCAGCGCTTCGACAGCACCGAGGGGCTTTACGGCTACAAGCAGGCTCTTTTTCCGATTGTGCAGGGCAGCACGTTCAAGGATTTGCGGGTGCGTTCGGCGGAGTTTATTGCGGCTCAGGGCCGCGAGGGCAACGCCATTGGCGGCCTGAGCGTGGGCGAGCCGGCCGAGCTGATGTACGAAATGACCGAGCTGGTGTGCGACATCTTGCCCAAAGACAAGCCGCGCTACCTGATGGGCGTGGGCACGCCGGCCAACATATTGGAGAACATTGCGTTGGGCGTGGACATGTTCGACTGCGTGATGCCGACCCGTAATGCCCGCAACGGCATGCTGTTCACCACCCAAGGCATCCTAAACGTGACGAACCTGAAGTGGGCCACCGACTTCTCCCCCATCGACGCCGAACTGGGCGGGCACGCCAGCACGTTCTACTCGCGGGCGTACCTGCGGCATTTGTTCCAAAGCCAGGAAATGCTCGGCCCGCAAATTGCATCGGCGCACAACCTGGCGTTTTATCTGTGGCTGGTGAAGGAAGCACGCAAGCAAATCGTGGCCGGCACGTTTGGCCCCTGGAAAGACCGGATGGTGAAGCAGGTAATGACGAGGCTGTAAACAGCCTAATTATGAAATATGAGTTATGAATTATCAAGTGGCATTTGAGCCAAGACTGCCGCGACTCCATTCATAATTCATAATTCAAAACTCATAATTCCTTCAAAGTGAATATCCTCGATAAGTATATCATTAAGAAGTTTCTCGCCGCGTTTTTTTTCTCGGTGGTTATTCTCGTGTCGGTTATCTGCGTCATTGATTTCACGGAGAAAAACGACGATTTTATCCAGCATAACTTGTCGATGTCGACCGTTATTTTCGGCTATTACATCTATTTGTTTCCCTATTTCGCCAACCTGCTTTCGCCCATTACCATTTTCATTGCCGTCGTGTTTGTGACGGCACAGTTGGCGGCGCGAACGGAGATTGTGGCCATTCTGGCCAGTGGCGTGAGTTTTCGGCGGCTCATGCTGCCCTACGCCATCGGCGGCACGGTGGTGGGCATGCTGATTTTTGGGCTGATTGGCTGGGTATTGCCGCTGGGCAACAAGTCGCGCGTGGCGTTTGAGCGGGCCTATGTGAAGCGGCCCTACCGGTTTCAGGGGCGCAACGTGCACATCCGCATTGGGCCGCGCAGCTACGTGTACATGGAGAGCTACACCAACGACAGCAACACGGGCTACAAGTTTGCGCTGGAAACCATCGACGGCACGGTGCTGCGCCGCCGGCTCACGGCCGACGTGATTAGTTGGGATTCGACCAAGAAGGTGTGGCATTTATCGCCGCAGTTGGTGCGCACGTTTCACGGGCCGCAGGACGAGCGGCTGCAGACCCTGCCGGCCCGCGACACCACCCTCAACCTCTTCCCCAAGGACTTCGCCAGCACCTACCGCCTGGCCGAAACCATGACGCTCCCGGAGCTTAACACCTTCATTCGCACCAAAATAGAGCGCGGGGCCGACGACACCCAACTGTACCTGAGCGAGAAGTACGAGCGGTACTCCTACCCCTTTGCCATCGTCATTCTCACCCTGATTGGCGTCACGCTCAGCGCCCGCAAGTCGCGGGCCGGCGTGGGCGGGCAAATTGCGCTGGGCTTCGTGCTGGCGTTCGTGTTCATCATTTTCGTCATGCTGAGCCGCAACCTGGCCCAAGTGGGCAGCCTTGCCCCCCTGGTAGCCGCCTGGATACCCAGCATGGTGTTCACGGTCATCGGCCTGGCGCTGTACCGGTTTGTGCCGAAGTAGCGAAATGGTGAGATGGTGAACTGGTGAGTTTGATGTTTTAGCTGCGCAGCTCGCGCAAGCGAAACGTCAAACTCACCAGTTCATCATCTCACCACCTCACCTCATGCTAAAAGACTACCTCAAGCTTCATTTCATTGTGCTCCTGTGGGGCTTCACGGCCATTTTGGGCAAGCTGCTGAGCGTGCCGCCGGTGGAGCTGGTGTTTTGGCGCACGCTGCTGGCCTCGGTGGGCTTGGCCGCGCTGCTCGTGGGCCGGAAGATGGAATGGCGCATTCCTGCCAGGCAGGCGGTGCGGCTGTTGGCGGTGGGCTCGCTGGTGGCCACGCACTGGATTACTTTCTTTTTGGCCGCGCGGCTGTCGTCGGTGAGCGTGTGTTTGGCAGGGTTGGCCACGCTGGCGCTGTGGACGTCGCTGCTGGAGCCGCTGCTGCTGTGGCGGCGGGTGCGCGGCTACGAAGTGGGCCTGGGCCTTATCACGATGGTGGGGCTGTACTTGGTGAGCCAGGCCGAGCTGGACCAGCTGCTGGGCTTAGGCGTGGCGGTGCTATCGGCTGGACTGTCGGCGCTGTTTAGCGTGCTAAACTCCCAGCTAATTAAGCAGCATTCGCCGCTGCGGCTCACGTTTTATGAGATGCTGGGGGCCTGCCTGAGCATTACGCTGTTTTTCCCGATTTACAGCCGCTTTTTCACCGAGGGCCAAGGCTTGCAGCTCGCGTGGCGGGATTACGACTGGTTGTGGTTGGGCGTGCTAGCTGGCGTGTGCACGGTGTATGCCTTTTCTACTTCCGTGGAATTGATGAAGCGCATTTCGCCCTTTGCCGTGAACCTGACCATCAATCTGGAGCCAGTTTATGGCATTGCCATGGCGGCCGGCATTTACTGGCTGCACAGTCAGGGCTTGCTGAACGCGCCGCAATTCAACCAGGAGCGCATGTCCACGGGCTTCTACATTGGCACCTTGCTCATCGTGCTCAGCGTGCTGATACACCCACTGGTGGCGCGGTTGCTGAAGGACAAGCAACCTGACTTGGAGCCGGTAATTCCGGTTTGATGACGAGTACCCCGAAGCTCCGCTTCGGCCCGTGGGAACGGAATTGTTTTACCAGGCCGAAGCGGAGCTTCGGGATACTCGTTCTGTTGGCGCTACAGCACGCCCCGCCACACCGAGTACTCTGCGGGCCACTGCACAGGTGCGGATTCGCCGGCCGCCCACAGTCCGTACACGGCCGAACCCGAACCCGACAGGCTGGCGTAAGCGGCGCCCGCGGCGTAAAGCTGCTGCTTGATTTCAGCCAGCACGGGGTACTTGGGCGCCAATGAACCCTCAAAATCATTGCTGACGGTATCGCGCCAGGTAGCCAGCGGCTGGGCCAGGGCCGCACGCAGCGCGTGTTTCGGCGGCTGCGGCTTGATGCCCGCGAAAGCCTCGGGCGTGCTGATGTGCAGATTGGGATACACCACCACGCAGCCCGTGCCGCTCAGGTTCAGGTCTAAATCCTGAAAAACATCTCCCCTTTCCACTGCCAATACGGGCTTGTTGCGAATGAAGAAGGCGCAGTCGGCTCCCAAGCGGCGGGCGTAGCTCTCCAGCGTTTCGGGGGAAAGCGCCAGGCCAAACAGGTCGTTGGTCGCCTTCAGGGCGAAGGCGGCATCGGCGGAACCGCCGCCCAGGCCCGCGCCGATGGGCACGATTTTGTGCAGGTAGATTTGAACGGGAGGCAGCTGCGGAAAGTCGGCTTGCAGCAATTCGTAGGCGCGCACGCAGAGGTTGGTCGCCGGGTCGCCGGGAATGGGGCGGCCGGTGAGCGTGATGCTGGTGGCATGCCCGGCTTCGGCGGGCAGGATTTCGAGGGCATCGGTCCACGGCAGCGGCAGAAACACCGATTCCAGGTTGTGAAAGCCGTCGGGACGCCGCTCGGTGATGTAAAGGCCCAGGTTGAGCTTGGCGTTGGGGAAGGTGAGCATATCGGGGCGTAATTTTGGGCTGCTGCTGACGCAACTGCCCACAAAGTAATGGCCTTCGGCAACCAAAACCCGTCCTTTTCCGAAGATTGGCGCGTTTAATGAGGGGTTGCCCGTAGTGCGTTTGCCTTTGTCATGTCGTTTATCACCACCCTTTCCATACCGGCCCACCGCGCCGCCACGGCCCTGGCCGCCGACCTGCGGGCCGCGCTGGCCTCGGCCAAAGTCGTGCACCTGCGGGGCCTGGCCGACTGGCTGCCCGCGCCCGAATGGCCCGCCTACTACGAGGCCCTGACCGAGGCCACCGGCCAATGCCTGCACCTCGACGAGGACTTTGCCCAGGGCAGCGCCCGCACCGGCCACAAGTGGATTGAGGTGCGCTACGACGCCGACATCCCCGACGACGCGGCCTACCGCTTCAGCAAAAACGCCCAGCCCCTGCACACCGACGAGTCGTACCTGAGCGACCCCGCCGAGGTGATGTTTATGCACTGCCTCGTGCAAGCACCCGCCGGCGGCGAAACCACGTTTGTGGACGCCGACGTGTTGTGGCAGTCGTTGCAAACGCACCGCCCTAACCTGGCCGCTAGGCTGCTGGACCGGCCCGTGCGCTTCGCTAAAGCCGGCGACTCGCGCCACCTGCCCATTATCGCCCAAACCCCGGACGGCCTCCGCCTGAATTGGAACTACCACTGCGTAGACCCCGCCGAAAGCCCCGAAAACCACACGCTGGCCGCAGAATTCCGGCAGTTCTTGCTCGACCACATCAATAACTCGACGGCCGAAATTGCCATTCAGCTGGCGCCGGGCGAGGCTGTGGCCTGGTGGGACGACCAGGTGCTGCACGGCCGCCGCGCCTTCCGGGCCGAAGCCACCAACGACCGTTTCCTGCTCAAAAGCGGCTTCAAGCTGACCGCCGATGTATGAGGCCACCAAACGCCTGTTCGACCTGACGGCTGCCACCGTGGGCCTGGTGCTGCTGGCGCCGCTGCTGGCCGCGGTGGCCGCCGCAGCGTGGCTGGGGGGCCTGCGGCCGGTGCTGTTTCGCCAGCAGCGCACGGGCTACCGCGAGCGGCCGTTTTTCGTCCTGAAATTCCGCACCATGACCCAGCGCACCGACGCCGCCGGCGTGCTGCTGCCCGACGCCGAGCGCCTCACCCGCCTGGGCCGCTGGCTGCGCCGAACCAGCCTGGACGAGCTGCCCCAACTGTGGAACGTGCTGCGCGGCGAGCTGAGCCTGGTGGGCCCGCGGCCGTTTATTCACGAGTACCTGCCGCTGTATTCGGC
>NZ_DASVSI010000086.1:0-53401 GCF_036388155.1 Hymenobacter sp.
GTGTTCTCAGGTGTCTGCTTGCTGGTGTGGTGTTTCATTGCCACCACCAACGGCACGTTCCATAAGCGTGGCCACTACGAGATGATTGAAAAAATCGGCCTCTACTGGCACTTTGTGGACTTGGTGTGGGTATTTGTGTTCACCTTCTTCTACCTTGTTTAATCCTTATTTTATGAGTTAAGAGTGACCGATTGGGGTTGTCCAGATTACAACCTGTTCAATCCGAAACTCATAATTCACAACTCATAACCCAACAAAATGGCCGCGCACGCAACCACTGACCAAGAACTCGCCCCCGGCGAAATTGCCAAGCCGAACACCGGTTGGATTTGGAAAACCTTTCTCATCCTCGTCGCTATTACGGCGGTAGAATTCGTATTTGTGTTCTTTATGGATGCAGGCACCTTACGCAACAGCATCTTCATCGTTCTCACCATCCTGAAGGCCTTCTTCATTGTGGGAGAGTTCATGCACTTGAAGCATGAGACCAAAGGCTTGATTTGGACCATTCTGGTGCCTACCTCTTTGCTGGTGTGGTTGCTGGTGGCCCTGGTAACCGAAGGTTCCTACGTCGGCGAAGTGCTGCAAAACATGTTTAAATAGCCGATGCGGCCCCGCCAAACCCTATTGCTGGGGCTGCTGCTATTGGTGCCGGTACTGGCTTTTCTGTTTCTCTTCAGCTTCGGCACCAACCGTTACGCGCTGCCCACTTACCTGCCCGACCGCGTGGATTCCACGCAGGTAGGGGGGATGTGGCGGCGCGATACTGTTTTCCACCAAATCGCGCCGTTCCGACTGCCGGCCTCTACGGGCCGCGAAGTGAGCAGCGAAGAGTTGAGCAAAGGGCTGTACATAGCCCAATTCTACGGCGACGACGCTGCCAGTGCCAGCGTGGCCCGGGCATTGCTGCGGGTGCAGGAGAAATTCCGGAAAGAACCAAGAGTGCGCCTGGTGACGTTTGTATTGGACGGCGGCAAAAAGGAAGATGCATCCCTGACACGCTTGGCCGAGCAGTACGGCACGATTGCCGGGAAATGGTTTTTCCTCGCTGGCCCCCCCGACACGCTGCGCCGGCTGACGCAACGGGAGTTCCGGCTCACGAGCGACCCCAAGCGGTTGCCCGGGGCCGTTTATACCGCCAACATCCCCGCCGGCCGCTTGTTGTTAGTTGACAACCAGCGGCAAGTGCGCGGTATCTACGACGGTACCGATGGCCGCGAAATAGACCGATTACTCACGGAGATTACCGTGCAGCTCTACGATTATGAACACCCCCACTGAACAATTGCACCCCCCGGTGCTGGCCGCCGGCGACTACACGCGCTACAAAATCATCCTTGGTACACTGGGTGTGGTGGTGCCTTTGCTGGTAGCCGTGCTTTTCTACTTCAAAGGCCTGTTCAAAATAGATGGGGCCGACGTGTACCTCCGCTCGCTACCGGCCGTCAACGCGGCCCTGAATTCGCTGACGGCGGTGGCGCTGCTGGTGGGTTTCTACTTCATTCGGCAGAAAAATGTGCTGGCGCATCGGGCTTCCATGGGCACGGCCTTTGCGCTCGGTGGGTTGTTTCTGCTGTCGTACGTGGCGTACCATTCGCAAGTGGATAGCACGCATTTTGGGGGCGTTGGTGCGGCCCGGTACGTGTACTTCTTCCTGTTGCTCTCGCACATTGCGTTGGCGATAGTAACGGTGGGCTTGGTGTTATTCACGCTGTATTTTGCGCTCACGGGCCAATATACCAAGCACAAGTCTATTGCCCGTTGGACGTTTCCCATCTGGCTGTACGTCTCGGTTACGGGCGTAATTGTGTACTTTATGATTGCCCCGTATTACGCCTAGCGTAATCCCGCGGAGTCTGTCATGCTCCGCGGAAACTTTGCTTCAGCCCTAGTGTTCTATCAATATGAAAAAGACCTTTTTTGCCTTGTTCCTGGGCGTATTGCTAAGCCTCGCTCCGATGGCGGTTAGTGCGCAATGCGTCATGTGTAAGTCGCAGGTAGAGTCGGCGCGCCAAGAGCGTGACGACTACGACGTGGCGGGCCTTAACAAAGGCATTGTGTACATGATGACCGTGCCTTACCTGCTGATGGGCGCCATCGGGTATTTCTGGTACCGCCGGACGCATCCCAAAGTGGCTCCTAAGAAGTAGTGGCCGTTCCGCAGTCTTCGCTGCTGGCGTTGCTCGCCCTAGGAAGGGGCTGCCGTACTTTTTGGGCCATGACCCCGACGCGTGGGTTTACGCGGCGGTATTGGCTCTAACTACTTTTATGTTTCGATTTGCCCCGGCGGTAATGCTTTACGCATTCGGCGGGTCTTGTTTTGGGCCTCGCAACGGCAAATCGTTCAAGTAGATGCCATGAATCTATTTTTCGGAAAATGATGCCGCCGCAAGGCGGCATTTTTCGTTAGGCTTGGATTTTGCAGGGTGCCTGTTTGTAAAGACGATAGGTTAAACGGGTAGCTCAGCAGCAGTGCAGCAAAATCTACCGTTATTCGACTTTTGTCGTGGTTACTGGTATTTACTCGAACCATGATTGCCTTTGAGTTGAGGCCCCAGTTTCCCAATGACCTTCATTTTTGCGCTTGCTTTCTAACCCCGGCAACTCTGTGATTCAACTTCCCGCGTGGCGTCGTTTGCCTTGGCTGTTGCTGCTCGCGGCTGCGATTTGTTTTGGCGGGGGCTATTTGGCTAGTCGCTATGCGCAAACGCCTGGCGTGGTGCAGCGCACCGACCTCAAACGGCTGCGGCAACTGGTGCGGGAGGCCGAAATCACCGCTCATCAGGAAGCTGATACCGTGGCCGCGCAGCTGGCAAAAGGGAATTACAGCTTCCGCGAGCTGCTCACCCAAACCACCTACCCGGTATGCGTACTGGAAAACAACGTGCTGCGCTACTGGTCGGATGCTACGTTACGACCCGAAAACGAAGCCAACGGCACCGCTACCGAGCAATTGGTGGAAAGCCCGGTTGGGCATTTTTTGCTGTTGCGTCGCCCCGCCGGCCGCTTTGTAATCCTTACTTACGTTCCCCTGGAGCGGAAATACCGCATCAGCAATCGGTACTTGCGGGAAGGCGGCGAAAAAGGACTGTTCCGGGGGCTAGAGCTGCAAATAACTGCCGACAGCACCGCCAGCGGCGGGCGCTTCGAGTCGGCCGAAGGTCGCTACTTGTTCTCCATCAAACGCCTGCAGCCCAACCCTCTTACCGGGCAATACGTCCCACTTGCGCTCTTGGCCTTGGGCAGCTTGCTGTATGCGGCGGGCTGGCTGCTGCTGGCACTGCGCTGGTGGCGGGCGGGCCGTCCCACGGCGGCCATAACGGCCTTGGTATTGCCGCTGCTGGTGCTGCGGGCCACCTTGCTCTATCAGGGCCTGCCGTACTCTTTTATTGAATTGGCGTTGTTCGACCCCCGGGTTTACGCGGCTTCTTGGTGGGCGCCTACGCTGGGCGACTTGCTGCTCAACGCGGGCATGGCCCTGCTGGCGGCGGCGGGAGCAGCGGCCCTGTGGCAGCAGCAGCGCGTGTTGGCACGCGTGTGGGTGCCGCGTACGCCTGCGGGGCAGGCTGTGGCGGTCGCGGCCATTGGGGCTGCTTTCTGCGGCTGGTCGGCGCTGCTGTTCACGTACTACACCACGGCTTTTGGCAGCACACAGCTCAGCCTGGACGTCACCCGCAACCTGCAGATAACCGGGTTTTGGGTGCTGCTGGCGCTGGCGGTGCTCATGCACACCGCCGCGTGGCTGGTCGGCTTTTTTGGCCTGACGCAGTTGGCCGGCGCCTTGCTCCAGCACGTTTCGCGGCGAATGTTGTTGCTGGGCCCGGCCCTGGCGGCCGTCCCGGTGCTGGGTGCGGGCCTGGCCTGGGGGCTGCCCTGGCTGTTGCTGGCCGCGGTGTTGTTGCTGTTTGCGGCGTTGGTGCGGGCCGCAAACCTGCGGGTGGCCCCTACAACCGGCAGTTACCAGGCCTCGGTGCTCATCGTTTTGCTGCTGGCGCTCACGTCGGCCACGGGCGCCCTGGCGCTGTACGCACACTTTGAGAAGCAGCTGCTGGTGGACAAGCAGCGGCTGGCGGGCAACCTGCTAATCGATAACGACCTGGAGGGTGAATACTTGTTGGGCGTGCAGATGCGAGCCATCGCGGCCGACCCCTTTGTGCGGCGCTCCCTCTCCGCCGCTTTTGGGCAGCCCGAAGCCGTGCGCGAACGAATTGCCCGGCAGTACTTGGGCGAGTATTTTGATAAATACGAAAGCAGCATCACGCTCTACGACGAAGCCGGCGACCCGTTGGGTGCCGTGCCAGGTACGCCCAACCTAGTGGTCGCGCGCACCGAGCTAGAGCGCATTGCCACGCCCACGGCCCAGCAAGGCGTTTACCTGGTTCACTCCGAAAACCCGTTTAGCTCGCGGCGCTACGTGGCGCACATCACGGTGCCGGGTACGCGGGTCAACGGTTTTGGCCTTCCCTTGGGAGGGGTGCGGGTGGAGCTTACGCTCAAGAAACTCACCACCTACAGCGTGTTGCCAGAGCTGCTCGTCGACCAAAAATTCTTTCAGCCCGCGCTGGCCACCGAGCTTAGCTACGCGGGCTACAACCACGGCCGGCTGGTGTACAGCGAGGGCGATTTTGACTACGCCAACCGCTTGCCGGCCGCGCTGCTGGGCGAGCCCCGCCTCTACGAAAGCGGCATCAGCCGCCGGGGCTACCACCATTACGCCGTGCAGGGCTCCCAAGACCGGATAGTGGTGGTGACCACCGCCACGTATTCGCCGGGCGACTGGCTGGCCAACTTCTCGTTCCAGTTTCTGCTCTCGTCCTTGGTGTGGCTGCTGGTAAGCGGGCTGGTGTTGCTGAGCCGGGGGCAAGCTGCGCCGCGGCTGCGCCTCAACTTCAGTACCCGAATCCAGCTATTGCTGAACGTGGGCATTGTGGTGCCGCTGTTGGTGGTGAGCGTGGCCACGGCCAGTCAGCTCATTGCTTCTTACCAGCGCGATTTGGCCCGCACCTACGAGCGGCGCGGCCAGTTGGCCCTCGAGAGCCTGCGGCGCCAGCGGCATTTGCTGTCTGATAGCACGGCACGCCCCACGCTGGCCGCGTTGGCTAAAAATGTGGCTTCGCTCACCGAAACCGACCTCAACCTTTACGACGCGCACGGCGATTTTTTGGCCAGCAGCCAGCCGCTCATCTTCGACGCGGGCTTGCTGGGCCCGCTGCTGAACCCGCAAGCCGTGGTGGACCTGCGCGAGCGCAACCGGCCGCGCGCCTTGCTCACGGAGCGCGCCGGGTCGCTCTCCTTCAATGCCCTGTACCTGCCCGTACGGGCCGGGGTGGGAGAGGAGGTGGTGGCCGATTTGGGCGGGCACAGCATCGCAAACGGCCCTGCCGCTCCATCGTCAAGCGCCAAAATTAGACCGGTCACCCGGCAATCAGCCGATGCTAGTGCCAGCGACGACACGGCCCTGCCCACGGGCCCCATCCTGGGCTACATCGGCATTCCGTTTTTTGATTCGGAGAAGGAGCTGAATACCAAGCTCACGGAGCTGTTTAGCACCATTCTCAACATCTTCACCCTGATGTTCTTGCTGTTTTTGGGGCTGGCGTTTGTGGCGGCGCGGCAGCTCACGGCGCCCCTCAAGCTCATCACCGAAAAGCTGACACAGACCACCCTGACGGGTGAAAACGAGCTGCTGGACTACCGCAGCTCCGACGACGAAATCGGCCTGCTGGTGCGCGAGTACAACGCCATGCTCACCAAGCTGGAGGCCAGCAAGCGCGAGCTTGCCGCCCAGGAAAAGGAAGCCGCCTGGCGCGAAATGGCCCGGCAGGTGGCCCACGAAATCAAAAACCCGCTCACGCCCATGAAGCTGAGCCTGCAATTCCTGCAAAAAGCCATTGCCGAGCGCCGCCCCAACGCGGAGGAGCTCATCGGGCGCATTTCCCAAACACTCATCACCCAAATCGACGTGCTGAGCGACATCGCCACCTCGTTCAGCACCTTCACCAACCTGCCGGCCATGCGGCCCGAGCGGCTGGACGTGGCCGCTGTGCTGCGCCGCTGCGCCTCTCTGCACCAGCCCGATGCCGCCGATGGCGCCCTGGAGCTGCACTTGCCGCCCGATGCCGAAACCGGCCGTTACGTGGTGTTCGCCGACGAGAACCTGCTGGTGCGCACCTTCAACAACCTGCTGATAAACGCCCGCCAGGCCGTGCCGGCCGGCCGCGAGCCGCACATCGACGTGTCGTTGGTGCCGGCCAACGGCAGCCGCGTACGCGTGGCCATCCGCGACAACGGCGCCGGCATTCCCGACGAAGTGCGCGAAAAAGTATTCGTGCCGAATTTCACCACCAAGGAAACCGGTTCGGGCATTGGCTTGGCCGTGGCCAAGCGCGGCATCGAGAGCGCTGGGGGCCAAATCTGGTTTGAGACGGAAGTGGGCACGGGAACGGATTTTTTCATCGAGCTGCCGCTGGCGGGGTAATGGGTTGCCCTGCATTTCAGGCACGAAAGCGTAGCTTCTCCCGTTACCTGGTAAACCCGACCTTTACTGCATGATTCGTCGTTTACGCCTGTGCTTTCCCTTTGCGGGCCTGCTGGTTGCGGCGCTGATGGTGGTAAGCGGTTGGGCCGCGGCGCAGGTGCGCCCCGCACCCAGGGGCGAGGCCCCGCCACCTAGTACCCGGCGGTGCCGCTACGTGCGGCTGGAGGCGGGCCGCGACACCACGTATTTTGCCCTGCCCGACACGCTGACCGTGGTGCCGTCTTCGGTGCTGGCCGGCGGGCGCGGCCTGGACTACGACGGGCGCACTGAGCAGTTTCGCTGGATTCGGCCTGCCCCGCGCGACAGCACCGGGGCGCCGCTGCCCGACTCGTTGGAGGTGTGCTACCGGGTGCTGCCGCTGCGGTTGTCGGCGGCGCGCTACCGCCGGCCCATTGGCCTGATGGACAGCCTGAGCTTTCGGCGCGATGCCATGCGGTTCGACGATTTCTCGGTGAAGGAGCAGATTCTGAGCACGCCGGGCATCAACAAAACCGGTAACCTGGCGCGGGGCATCAGCTTTGGCAATACCCAGAACGTGTTTGTGAACTCCGCGCTAAACCTGCAGCTGGAAGGGCAGCTGGCGGAAAACATTCACCTCACGGCCGCCATCAGCGACCAGAACGTGCCGTTTCAGCCCGAGGGCAACACCCAGCAGCTGCAGCAGTTCGACAAGATATACCTCACCCTCATCAACCCCAACTGGAACCTGACCGCCGGCGACGTGGTGCTGCGCAACAAGCCCGACTACTTCCTGCGCTACTACAAAAACGTGCAGGGTGCCGCTGCTGAGGCCAATATTGGCCCGCCGCTGGTGGGGTTGTCGGGGCTGGGGGCCGCGCCGGGCGTGTCGAATGCCGTGTTTTTGGGCGGGCAGCCTGGCCAGGTGCCCAGCGGCTTGCCTGCGGGGCCGTCGCCGGCTACGCTCAACCCGCCGGCCATCAGCCAGCCCCAACTCACTGACCCCAACCGGCAAGCACCCAACGGCGTCGGCTTGCCATCGCTGCAGGGGGACACCGCAGCCGTAACGGGAGCCGTGACCGGAGCCGTCGTCACCGATGCGGGCGTGCGCAAGGGGCTGGTGTGGCGCTCCTCGACCACCGTGGCGGGCGGCGTGGCCAAGGGAAAGTTTGCGAGCATCGACGTGCCGCCCATCGAGAACGTGCAGGGGCCGTACCGCCTCAACGGGCCCAACGGCGAGCAGTTCATCATCGTGCTGGCCAACTCGGAGCGGGTGTATTTGGATGGCCGGCTGCAAACCCGGGGCTTCGACGCCGACTACACCATCGACTACAACCTGGCCGAGGTCACGTTTACGCCGCGCCACCTCATCACCCGCAACTCCCGGATTAAGATTGATTTCGAGT
Organism: Hymenobacter sp.; assembly: GCF_036388155.1. NCBI lineage: Bacteria > Pseudomonadati > Bacteroidota > Cytophagia > Cytophagales > Hymenobacteraceae > Hymenobacter > Hymenobacter sp. The sequence continues at coordinate 7,903 of NZ_DASVSI010000086.1, forward strand.
ACTCGGACCTCAACTATGCCCGCTCGCTGGTGGCCGCCAGCCACTACCAGCAGCTGGGCAAGCTGAGCGTGCGCGGCAACTTCTACCAGGAAGCCGACAACCCCAACAACGCCCCCAACCTCGGCCTCGACAGCACCTTACGGAGGCAATTGCGGCAGGCCGGCAACGTGGCCTTTGGCGAAACCGATGGCGCCGTGCAGGTTCCGTACAACCGCACGCAGGTCTTCTACCGCCGCGACCCAACGACCGGGCGCTACGCCCGCGCCGTGGGGGCCGACACGCTGGGCGTGGTGTACTCGGTGTCGTTTACGGACGTGGGGGAGGGCAACGGGGAGTACCGCTTGTCCACCACCAACACCGACGTGACCAGCAACGGCCGCGTGTACGAATACGCGACCTCGGGGCCGGGCCGGCGCTACCGGCCCATCCGGCGCATTCCCACGCCGCTGCTCAAGCAGATGGTGACCGGCGGCGTGAGCTACCAGCTGGACAGCAGCATGACGGTGTTTTTCGACGCCGCCCGCTCGCGGCTCGACCGCAACCGCTTCTCGACGGCCAGCGACCAGGACGGCGCCATGCGTATGGGCTACGTGGTGCAAGACCGGGAGCTGCCCGCGGCGCTCAACGTGGGCCTGCTGCGGGGCTACCGCCTGCGCTCCACCCTGGACTACGAGTACACCGGCAAGCGCTTTGCGCCGATTGACCGCTACCGCGACATTGAATTTGACCGCAACTGGAGCGCCGCCAGCACCGTGCAGGGCAACGCCACCGGCCAAGTGGCCCGCACGGACAACATCTTCAACTTCAGCGTGGGCGTGGCCAAAGACGCGGCCAACAACGTGAACTACCGCCTGAGCCGCCGCTACCGCCCGGGCGAGGTGCAAGGCCTGCAGCACTGGCTGGATGCGGCCCAGAAGCTGGGCAACCTGGAGTTGCGCGGCTCCTTGTTTGTGCTCGATGCCGACGCGGGCCGGTTCCATTCCGACTGGGCCCGGGGCGAAGCCACCGGCCGCTTCGTGGGCGGCAACATCGTGCCGGGCTACGCCTACCGCTTCGACAAAAACCGCGTCAGTTCCACCAGCACCGACACCATCCGCTCGGCCAATTACTTCGACGAGCACAACGTCTTCATCCAAAGCCGCGACTCGGCCCGCACCCAGTTTCGGCTCGACTATAGCTACCGCCGCGACCAAACGCCCAACCCGGAGCAAACCGCCCTGCAGCGGCGCGGCACCGCCCAAACCTGGCAGGGCACGCTGGCTTCGCGCCTGGGCAAAACCCAGGACTTGCGCCTGCTGGCCACCTACCGCGACTTGGATTCGCTGGGCCTGGCCCGCAACCGCACGGTGCTGGGCCAGTTGTTTTACAACGTGAACCTGCTGCAAAACCAGATTCGCTCCGAACTCAACTACAGCGTGGCCACCGGCCGCGAGCTCAAGCGCGACTACTCGTTTCTGGCCGTGCCGGCGGGCCAGGGCACGCACTACTACGCCGGCGACGCCGATGCCGACGGCCAGCAGGACAAGGACGAATTTTTCGAGGCCCAAACCCCGGATGCGCAGTTTCGCACCTACATCAAAGTGTACCTGCCCACGTTGGACTACATCACGGCGTTCACCAACCGGCTGGGCTACCGCCTCACCACGGCGGCCCCGCGCGGTTGGCGCGAAGCCGGCGGTTGGCGCGCGGTGGTGTCGCGGTTTGCCACCCTCACCAGCGTGACCGTGGACCGCCGCACCACCGACCCCAAGCTGCTTTCGCGCCTCAGCCCCTTCAGCTACGACAAAGAGGACCCCCAACTACTGGCTTTCAACCAGTTGGTGCGCAATACGCTGTATTTCAATCGTTCCAACCCCATCTTTGGCTCGGAGTTCACGGTGCAGCAAACCCAGCAGAAAACCCTGCTCGCCCAAGGCTCGGACCTGCGCAACCTGAGCACGCAGAGCCTGCTGGTGCGGCGCACCCTGGCCACCTCGTTCACGGGCCGCATCACCGGCGCGCGCGACATCCGCGAGGCCACCAGCGACTACCTGCTCAACCGCAACTACCGCCTGCTGATTTACAGCATCCAGCCCGAAATCAGCTACCAGCCCACGCCCTCGCTGCGCCTCACCGGCACCTACTTGCACACCCGCAAGCAAAACACCCTGGAAATTGAAAACGCCGAGCTCAACCCCGGCATTTTCGACGAACTGGGCATCGAAACGCGCCTCAGTCAGGTGAACAAACGCACCGTTACGGCGGGCACCCGCTACACCCGCGTGCGTTTCGACGGCACCAACCCCAATTCGCTCGTCGCCATCGAAATCCTCAACGCCCTGCGCCCCGGCAGCAACTTCACCTGGAACCTCAACATGGAGCAGCGCCTCAGCAACGGCCTGAACATCACGCTGGCCTACGACGGCCGCAAAGCCAGCGGCCTCAACACCGTACACACCGGCCGCATGCAGGTGGCGGTGCTGTTTTAGGGTCTGAAAACAAGTATCACTCTGCTGCCTAAACCAAGCGGGAATAGGCCATCTTCGCCGCCCGCGCAGCCAGTCCAGCCGTCAGCTCGCGCTGCTTGAAGCACAGCGGCAGCGGCGTGTCCGACTGCAAGGCCCGCACGGTAATTTCGGCGCAGGCCCGGGCGTCGCTCAGCGCGTCGTGGTGGTTGAGCGGAATGCCGAAATGCGCGGCCACGTGGTCCAGCTTGTGGCGCTCGAGGTGCGGCCAGGCCACTTTGGACAACTTTACCGAGCACAGGCAATGGAAGGGGGGCACGGGCATGCCGAAGTCGCGCAGGGAGTGTTCCAGCACGCTCACGTCGAAGGCCGAATTGTGCGCCGCCACGGGCTGGCAGTGCAGGTAGGGCAGCAAGTCCTCCCACACGTCGGCAATGGTGGGCGCGTCGTGCAGCTGGGCTTCGGCAATGCCGTGAACCTGGTAGTTGCGCCAGTCCACGCGCAGCTCGCGGGGCCGCAGAAGCGTCTGGAATGTTTCCACAATTTGCCCGCCTTGCACGCGCACCACGCCCACGGCGCAGGCACTGGCCCGGCGCTCGTTGGCGGTTTCGAAGTCGATGGCCGTGAAGTTGAGGGCCGCCAGGGCTTGGGTAATGGTTGCTTGCATAATACCGGGAAGATAGTAGGCGCTGGGCTTAACGAGGAATGAGAAGTGGGAAATGAAGGATTATTACCGGCGGTGCTGGCGCGCGTCTGGGACGCGTGCCGACTGGTTTCGAGCCTCTGGCTCGCCGCCTGAACGAGGCCCGAACGACTCCCAAACGGCGCGGCCGGGGGCGTTTTCAACGCCCGCATAGTCGGCACGCGTCACAGACGCGCGCCAGCATCGGTCTGGTGGTCGATTCCGCCCGTCGGCTTGTTCTTTCCTCCTCATTCCTCAGTAAGCGCAGCGTCACAGCACACGTCAGGCACCTCGAAGTAGCGTTCCATCACGCCGTTGATGTTGCCTTCGCAGCCTGTGGTGAGGTCAATGTCAAATTCGATGTCGGAGCTGAACTGACGCAGCGGCACGAGCACCCGCCCGTAGGGCAGGCGCAGAGGCGGTAGTACCACCACGGGTTCGCCCACCCGCCGCGCCGTGCGAAGCCGGGCGAAGCGGGCCTGCATCTGCGCATCAAACGGCGCCGCGCTGACCCACAGCTCCCGCCAGGCTTCGGGCACGTGGCCAAAACTGAACAGCGCAGCCACCAATAAGCTGATAACTCCGCCACCGAGCCGCTGCCAGTGCCCTGACGGGGCGAACTGCTGCCCCGCAACCCACCCCAGCGCGGCCACTCCCATGAGCATTGCCAGCAGGATTTCATTCTGAGCCCGCATGAGCGGGGCGCCCACCGTCAGGTAGCGAAACAGCACAAAGCCGCTGCCATATAATGCCCCAAAGGCCGCCAGCACTGCCCACCACTGCCGGCGAGATAGGGACAGCACTTGCCCGGCGGCTCTTTGCTGGAAGCCCAGCCACCCGCCCGTAGCTGCTGCGGCCAACAGGCTCAGCGAGACCATGGGTTTAGCCAGAAAAAGTACGGCAGATAACGCGGCCCGCGGCAGGAGCACCAGCCAGCGGTAAGTGTGCAGCGGGTCGGGCGGGGCCATGACACGGGCGCGCTCCCAATTGCCAGGAGCCAGCACGGCCACGGCCGTGGCGGCAGCGCCCACGGCCAGCCACAGCCACAATTTGGGCCGCTCGGCTCGCGGCAGGGTGTAGCCGAGCATGGCCAGCAGCGGCACGGCCTGCACGAGCGTTAATTCATTGCCCACCAGCGCCAGCACCAGGGGAACGCAAGCCCAACCGGCACTCCGCCACCGGGCAGCCTCTGGCCCCCAGGCTGCTCGCAACGCCAGGGCCAGGAAGTTGAGCAGGCCAATGAGGGGAATTTGGTACGCAACGGCCCCGCAAAACCAGTACAGAAAGGAAAAGGGCGCCGGGGCCGCGTTGCAGAACAGCGCCAGCAGCAGGCCGGCAGCCCACCCGGCCGTGCCCCAGGAGCACCGCCCTCGCAGCGCCGTGCGAAAGAAGGCGCGCAGAAAATGCGCCATGCTGGCCCACAGCAGCACCAGCAGCGCGGCGGCCACCGCCTTCACGCCGCCCAGCCAGCCGTAGGTGACGGGGTTGAGCACGGTCATGAAAAACGTGGAAGTGAAGCGGCCCGTCCACGTTGCAAACAGCCAGCTTTGCACGCCCCACGTGCCGTGCGCCCGCGTCCAATACGCGTTGCGGAAGTCATCGAAGAAGGGCTGGGTGAAGGCCGTCAGCAGCAGAAACGGCGCCACGGCCAACACCAGGGCCACGCGAAGAAAAAGCAGGCGCAGGCGACTAGAATCGAACACGTTTGCGGTTCCTCACGGCCCTAAATGCCCACCAGCTTGCGCGCACCTCGCACAATGGCCAACTCGGTTTGGCCGGCCGGCGCCTGGGCCGCGTCCAGGGTGGCGCGGGCACTTTTCAACCACGCCTCCGGGGCTTTTTGGCCGGCCTGCAGCTGCGTGAGGCGCTCCAGCAGCAACGTGGCCACAGCCGAGAGGCGGGTGGAAAGCGGCCCGTATTCCTGCAGCGAAGGATTGAGCGACAGCAGCGGCTGCAGCAGCGCGTCGTTGGCTTGCCAGCGTTGCAACTGCGCCCGCAGCGCGCTTACCTGCCGCAGCGTAGCAGCCGTGCGGGCGGGCGCGGGCGTGTTGGTCAGCACCACGCTGTCGACCAGCGCGGCAAAGCGCCGGGCCACGTCCGACTCGGCGGGCGCGGCGTCGACCAGCCGGTTTAGGGGCGTTTGGGTGGTGTACTTGAAGCCCTGAAAGTGGCGCTTGTACTCTTTCACGGGCTCCAGCACTTCGGCCAGGGTGCGCAGGGGCACGGCGCTGGCCGGCGAGCCGGCCAGCTGCACCAGCGCGGCGCTGGGGACGCTGCGGTGCCGCAAGCCCAGCGTTTCGAGTCGGGCCGACGTGGCGTCGAGGCGCCGGTACATGTCGGCCACGTTCTGGGTGGTGGCTTGCGGCGACCACAGCCGCTCGGCAACGGCGGCGGCCCGGGGCCAGATGCGCGATTCGATGATGACGGAGTCGGCAAATTCGGTCCACATGGTTGCCTCGCCGCCCAGCACCAGCTTCTGCTCGGCGGGGGTGAGGGGCGTGTCGGCCGGCAGTGGGTCGGAGGCGTAGTGCGAGGCGGCCGACAAGTTGAGGTCGATATAGTAGCCGTTGGACAGCAAAACCGGGTGGCCGAGCTTGGCGGCGTCGTTCAGGCCCTTTTTGCCGCGCCAGCTTTGAATAACGGCTTCCTTGGGCAAGTCGGGGCCCAGGATTTCGTCCCAGCCTATCATCGTCTTGCCGCGCTTTTGCAGCATGGCCAGCACGCGGCGGTTGAAGTAGGTTTGCAGCTGGTGCTTGTCGACGGTTTTGCCGTCGGCTTTCACCATGCCTTTTTCGCGCATAAACGCCACAATGCGCGGGTTGCGCCGCCATTGCCGCCCGTCGTTTTCATCGCCCCCGACGTGGAAATACGGGTCCGGAAACAGCGTCGTCATTTCCGTGAACAGCGAATCGAGCAGCGAATAAGTGGTTTCGCGGGTGGGGTCGATGGCAATGTTGAGCACGCCCCACTTGGGCGACACGCCGTAGGTTGAGTCGTTGGAAGCGAGGCGCGGGTAGGCCGCAATCCAGGCGGTGGTGTGGCCCGGCACGTCGAACTCCGGCACCACCCGGATGCCGCGGGCCGCCGCGTAGGCCAGCACGTCGCGCACCTCGGCCTGGGTGTAGTAGCCGTTGGCGCCGCCCACCTGGTGCAGCCGCGGCAGCACGTTGCTTTCCACCCGGAAGCCCTGGTCGTCGCTCAGGTGCCAGTGCAGCACGTTCAGCTTCACGGCCGCCATGGCGTCGAGGTTGCGCTTCATGACCGATACCGGCAGAAAGTGCCGCGCCGGGTCAATCAACAGCCCCCGCCACACAAAGCGCGGCTGGTCCAGGATGTCGACCTCGGGCAAGTAGCGCTGTTTTTTCTCGGTAACGGGGAGCTGTTCCAGCGTGGCCAGGGCCCGCAGCACGCCCAGGCTGGTAGGCGCGTCGATGGCCACGCCCATGGGCGTCACGCGCAGGCTGTAGCGTTCCTCGTCGAACTTCTCGGGCTGGCCCACGCGGCCGTAGCGAATTTGCAGCAGGGGGCCGGTGGCTGGCTCGGCGGGGCCCTGCAGGCGGGCGAGCAGGCGGCGGGCCGCGTCGCGCACGGCCGGGTCGGGCGTGGCGGGTAGCTGCAGCTTCAGCGGCGTTTTCAGGTTTAGCCGGCCCTTGCCCCAGCGCATTTCGCTGGGCACGGGCATCAGGGTATGCACGGGTTGTGCCGAGAGGGTTGCCAGGCTCAACCACGCCAGCAACCCACCAAAACAAAGCCAAAATCTCATCATCAAGGCAAAGTACGGACTCTGGGGTTCTGAAGCGGGCTGGTTCGGCGCAAGAAACAAAAATAGCCCACGCCATCCACCGGCAATTCCCACACTCGCCCAAGCCTCACCCCAGGCCCTTGTAGCAGCCGTGGCCCAGGGGCTAAATCATCCCGCGAGCTTTGAATTCCAAATACTTATTGATGGTATTTACTGTCAAATCCTTAGGCGCGGTCAGCAGGGAATAAATGCCGTAGCGCTGCAGTTCGAGCACAATCTGGCGTTTTTCCTGGGCAAATTTCTCGGCGATGGTTTGGTTGTACACGTCCTCCGTGGTGGCCGCCGGGGCGTCCAGGTATTCGCGCAGCTCGGTGTTTTCAAAGAAAATAACCAGCAGCAGGTGGTCTTTGGCGAGGCGCCGCAGGTAGGGCAGCTGCCGCTGCATGCCGTGCAGGGTCTCGAAGTTGGTGAACAGCACCAGCAAGCTGCGCTGCTTGATGCGGGCCCGCACGGTGGCGTAGAGCAGCTCAAAATCGGTTTCAAGGTACTTGGTTTTCTGGCGGTAAAGGATTTCCAGCAGCTTGAGCAAGTGGCCGGGGCGGCGGTCGGCGGCCAGGGTGGCGCCGGGGCGGTTCGAGAAGGTTATCAGGCCGGCTTTGTCGTGCTTGAGCAGGGCAATGTTGCTTACCACGAGCGTGGCGTTGATGGCGTAATCGAGCAAACTCAGGCCGTCGAAAGGCATGCGCATCACCCGGCCTTTGTCGATGAGGCAATACACTTGCTGGGCCCGCTCGTCCTGAAAGTGGTTGATGACCAGTGTGTCGCTGGTGCCGGTGCGGCGGGCCGTGGCTTTCCAGTTGATGCTGCGCGGGTCGTCGCCGGGCACGTAGGGCCGGATTTGCTCAAACTCCATGCTGTGGCCCACCCGCCGCACCCGCTTCACGCCCACCTCGGTGAGGCGGTTGTGGATGGCCAGTAGCTCGTACTGGCGCATTTGCAGAAATGACGGGTATACCGGCACGGTCCGGCCCTGGTCGAAGCGGAAGCGCCGGCGCACCAGCCCCAGCGGCGACGCGGCGAAGATGTTCACGCTCCCAAACTCGTATTCGCCCCGCTTGGTGGGCCGCAGCTGGTAGTTTATCACCTGCGTTTCGCCGGGCTTCACCGTGGCCCGAAATAGCACGTCGCGCCGCTGAAACTGGTGCGGGATTTCGTCAATGGTCTCGGTTTGAATGGAAAAGCGGTAGTTGTTCTCCACATAAATCTGCAGTTCGTTGTCCGAGCCGTTGGCCAACTTATCGCCCATCACGCGGCGTCCAAAAACGGGCGGGGCGTTGTTCTTGGCCGGCGAGTACAGCAGCAGCGCATCGAGCAGCGCCAGTACCACGAAGACGCCCAGCGCAATCTGCATCGGTCCCAGCAGCCAAGGCAGAAAAAACGCCACCACGAAGCCCGTAGCCAGCAAGGCAACAGCCAGGAAGAAGCGCGGAGTAAGAAAAAGCGTCATGAGTTGCGCAGTTGGTCTCGGACTTCCATTAAGGCAAACCCCAGTAGGTTGGGGCCCTGCCAGCGGGCTGGGTGTTCGGCATCCGCAGAATCAGCAGCCAAGCCGATGCCCCAGATGGCATCCACTGGGCTGGCTTCGACCAGTACCCGGTCGTTGGTCGAAAGCAGGAATTCCAACAAATCCTTGTGCTGGCCAAACTTATGCAAGTTGCCGGTCCGTACGATGTCTACCTTGTGCGCCTCCCAGGCTTCGGGCTCGAATCCTCGAATCTCCCGGCCCAGCTTCTTGGCCTCGGCCGGATTTTTGGCCGCAAGAATTCGAACCAAAGCTTCCTCATCGTGGAAAAGACGAGCCTTTTCACTCATCATCCAGTGCTCGGTAGACCGATAGGTGACGCCATCAACCACAAAGTCGGCCAGCCACCATTGGCTAAGGCAAGACTTGGTGACGACGCCGTCCTTGCTGGGCTGGTGGCCCCAGAAAAACGAGTACTTGACGCGAGCACCCTGCGCCAGCTGGCCAAGGAGCCAAGCGGTGGAGTAAAACATAAGGCCTTGGTATATACTATTTTGGACGGGTCAGAGGCGCAATCCTTTGCGTCTCGGCGTTGAATAAATTGCGCCTGAACCACACCCAGACGGTGCGGACGCGGAGACGCAAAGGGTTGCGTCTCTACCTCGTTCAGACAGTTTTACCGCGGCACCTCCACGTTCTGCATAATTTGCTTCACCACTTCATCGGGCGTGCCGCCTTCCATTTCGCGCTCCGGCGTGAGCATGATGCGGTGGCGCAGCACGCTGGGCGCCAGAAACTGCACGTCCTCGGGCGTCACGAAGTCGCGGCCGCGCAGCGCGGCCAAGGCTTTGGCGCCGTTCAGCAAGGCCAGCGAAGCGCGGGGCGACGCACCGAGGTACAGTGATTTGTGCGCCCGCGTCTGGCCCACCAGTTTGGCGATGTATTCCAGAATGTTGGCTTCCACGCGCTGCTGGCGCACTTGCTGGCGCAGCGCGGCCAAGTCGGCAGCGCTGAGGATGGGTTGCACAGCTTCCAGGTTGGTGCTGCCCTGGCCGGCGTGGTGGCCGGACAAAATCTGCACTTCTTCGGCCAGGGTGGGGTAGCCCACGTGCAACTTGAACAGGAACCGGTCGAGCTGGGCTTCGGGCAGGCGGTAGGTGCCTTCCTGCTCCACCGGGTTTTGGGTGGCCAGCACCAGGAAGGGCTCCGCCATGGGGTAGGTGGTGCCGTCCTGCGTCACGGTGCGCTCCTCCATCACCTCAAACAGGGCCGATTGGGTCTTGGCCGGCGCGCGGTTGATTTCGTCAATCAGCACCACGCTGGCGAAAATGGGGCCCGGCCGAAACTCAAAGTCGGCTTTGTTCTGCTGGAAAACCGACGTGCCCAGCACGTCCGACGGCATCAGGTCGGGCGTGAACTGAATGCGGCTGAAGGGTACTTCCAAGGTGCGTGCCAGCAGCTTGGCCATGAGGGTCTTGGCAACGCCCGGCACGCCTTCCAGCAGCACGTGGCCGTCGGCCAGCACGGCCGTCAGCAGCAATTCCAATAGGTCACTCTGACCGACGATGATTTTACCAATTTCGGCGCGAATGGCCTCCGTTTGGGTAGTGAGCCGGGCAAAATCAGTACGCGGCGCAAAGACGGCGTCCGGCGCAGCCGCTGCGGTGTCTGCCGCGGCCGGAGCTGCTGCCTGCGGGGTGGTAGCAGGAGCCAGGTCATCTGGCGGGGGGCCGACGGAATAAGTAGGCGAAGGGAGGTCGAGGTTATCGTTTTCCATTTACAAGGTGCTGGCGTAGCCAATAAAAGTCTGAGCGGTAGCTTCATCGGCGCAGGCCGCAAGCAGCTGCTGATGAACGGTGCGGGCGTATTCGGGAGAAACTAATTTTTTGGATACCAGTGTCAAATCTTGCAGCAAGCTCGCATATTTGCCCCAGTCGAGACCAGCCAGCAATGCCTTTTGTTGAACCGAAGCGCTGCGCACGAACAGGTCCTCATCCCAATTGCACTGGATGAGTAGCCTCAGCTTTTCAACCGTTAGCATCGGCAAAACCGAAAGCTGATGATGGGTGGGAACAACACCAAAAGAGTTGAAACGGGAGCTAAAAAGTGCATCAAATTGCTGCTAAAGCCACTTTATGGGAATTGTACAATTTGGTAAAAACGAGGTTTCTGGGTTCAGTGCAAAAAGAGACTAGCGGCCAGCTTCCCGCTTGAAATCATTCAGCGCCCTGCTTAAAAGCAGGAGTTGCTGGTCAGTCATTTGCGGTGCGGTGCGCGCAAAATTCACTAGGCGCAGCAGCTCGTCGACGCGGGGCCTGGCCAGGCCTGATTTCTGACTCAGCCGTTCGCGGAAATCGGCGTCGGCAAAATCAGGGTTGGTTTCCTGAAAGCGCGTGCGCAAGTAGTCCATAAATAAACCGACTTTTTTCTCGGCAATGCGGGCGTGACTGCTGCCGTGCCGATATAAGCTGGCCACGGTGCGCGTGAACAGCAGCGTGGTGTTGGGCAGGGGCTTGATGGTGGGGATGATGCGCTGCCGCCGCCGCGCTTCCACCAGCACAAAGAGCAGTCCGCCAATCAATAACAGGTAAAAGGCGGTGTTGAGCGCCGCGCTGCCCTTCACTATGCGCAGCAGCGACTGGTCGCCCACGCGGCCTTGCTTTTGGTACTCGTCCCACCACACGGGGCGGGCGGGCAGGTAGGAGAGGGCCGTGGCGGCAAACTGGCTCGTGGCCGGCCGCAGCATAAACTGGTTGGTGAAGGCAATGGGCACCGAGCACAGGTACACGTGCCCGCGGCCGTAGTCGAGGCGCAGCAGCGCGGCTTGGCCCTTTTCGTCGGCCACCAAGGTGCGGCCCACCCGGCCGGAGTCGACTTCGAAGCGCACGTTGGCGTCGGCTCCCGGTAGAACGTAGCGCGGCCCCGCCAACGCAGGGTTGGTGAAATGCAGCGTGACCGAGTCGAGCACCGGCAAGCCCTGGGGCCCGGCGTGGGCGGGCAGGGTCACGGTGCGGGTGCCCACGCCCAGCGTATCCAGAAACGCAGAGTTGGAGCCGCCAAAATCTTCGGCTACCATGAAAACGTCGTTCCCATTGGCCACGAAGCGCAGCAGCGTCGCGGCGTCGGTCGTGGTGGCCTGAAAGCGCGTGTTGACGAACAGGTAGTTGGCCCCGGTTTTTAGAAAGTCCTCTTCATCATCACTTTCGTCCTCTTCGTCCTCGCCTTCGCTGGCCATAGCTGTTGGGTCTTGTGCCGTAGCCGAAGCAGCTGAGTCGGCCGTTGCCCACCCGCTGGCAGAGGCTTCCGTGGTGTCAACTTCCACGGCATCGCTGTCCGTTTCCTCCCCGGGGGAGTCTTCCGCTTCAGACGTTTCCGGCGCTTCGCTGGGGGCTTCGGGCTCGCGGGTTTCAATGCGGGTGGGCGCCTGGGCCATGGCATCGGTCAGTTCCATGGGCGTGCCGGTGAGCTGGTTGTAAATGGGCACGCGGATGGTTTCCACGGTGTCGTTGCCCAGCAGGCGCGGCAGCTGGTCGTACAGCACGTAGGTGCCGTAAGGTATTTTGTGCGTGTTGATGAGCGTGGGGCGCCAGTCCACGGGTTTGGGCCGGTAATATTCCAGCGCCACGTAGCCGCTGAACAAAGCCAGCAGCCCCACTACGTACCAGCGAAAAGTAGATGTCATGGTGGCGATGAAAAAGTAAATCAGGCGGCGCGACGAGTGCCCACTACCTGGCCCTGAAAAGTGCGGTGGCCGGCCCGCACCCGTTCGTACAGCGGCCCCGACAGCGCCACCTCGCCGTACCACACAAACTCAAATTGCCGGGTTATCTCCCGGAAATCGGCGCGCAGGGCCCCGGTGGGGGGCAGTTCAGCCAGGTAGGCGTGGTTGGTTTTGTCGGGTTGCCACTGGATGAGGCCGCGGTCGGAGAGGGCTTTGAGCAGCTGCAAATAGCCCAGGCGCACGGCCAGGCGCAGGTTGCCGGCGGCTTCGGCTTCGGCAAGCCGGGTGGCAAAGTCCACTTCGTGAATGTTTTCGGCCGCGGTGTCGTAGGCCAGCTTGGCGCGCCGCGGCGTGCGGCCCAGCAGGGCCGTCAGGTCCACTTGCAGCAGCTTGAGCACCACAAACACGCCAACCCCCAGGAACAGCGCGTAGAATACCCAGCGCCAAAAGTGGCTGTAGCTGCGGCTGTTCAGCCACTCGACAAGGGCCCGCCACAGCCGCGCCTTAAATGCCTCCCAGGCGCTTTGCTCGGCGCGGGCCACCGGCTCCACGTACTGAAACTCCCGTTGGCCGCGCAGTTCCCGCAGGCGGTCGGCGTCGGGCTGGCGCAGGCGCGGGGCGGGGCCCTGGTCGGGCGGCAGGGCGCGGGTCACGGCCGGGGGCGTGGGCTCGGGCGCCGCCACCGCCGGCGCCGCGCTCAGCACCAGCAGCATCGCCATCACCTGCAACCGAAACAAGAAAAAAGCCACTGGGATGATAAAATGCAAAAGGTTGGGGGCGATGAGTGGTGTTGAGTAGTCAGAATTAACTAGCAGGGAAGTAAAGTTTTCGGCGCAGCCGCTTAGTTGATGGGCTACTACTTGCTACTTGTTTCCTGTGCCCCAATGCCTAGTATTCTCCTTCTTCGTCGGGGCGGTAGGCAGCGGCTGTTGGCGCCGCCGCCGGCGCTTGGCCCAGTTGGCCCACCAGGTTGCGCAGGCCGATGGCATCGTGCCGCTCCACCAGGTTGAAGTACTGGAAGGCAAGGGCAATGAGCAGTGGCGGATAAAAAAACATCGACAGCAGTCCCGTCAGGGTGGAGGTGGCAATGGCCAGCACGCTCAGGAACGAGCTGGCGCTGCCGCCTTGGTTCAGGCCCAGCAACCCGCCAACAGCGCCAATGATGCCGCCAATCACCCCGCCAATAACGCCCGAGCAAATGGCCAGCATCATGAACATGATGAAGAGCAGCCCGAGCGTGGACCACCACTTGCCCCGCGCCAGCTGGCGGCAGCGGCTGATGGTGGCACCAAAGCCGGTGTTCTCCATCACCAGCACGATGTAGAACAGGGTGAGAACCACCGACAAATAAATGCCGGGGATGACGAAGAGAAAGTAGCCAACAATGATGACAATCACCAGGCCGAAGTAGGAGAGAAACGATTCCAGGAACCGGGCTTTTACTTCCGCCCACACCTCGCCCGTGGTGATGGGCTCGGGGGAAGGAGTGGGCCGCAGGCACCGGCGCATGTAGCTGTATACCGTGAGCACCAGCAAGGTGATGAAAGTGGCGCCCAGCACGATGTTGACCCAGTAATAGGGCGAGCCCGTCAGCTCACCGGCTTGGGCCAGGTTGCCCAGAAACCCACCGCCCCGTCCGTTTCGGCGTGCGCTGGCCAGCAGCAATTCCTTTTGCATGAGGCCGCTCAAGATGCCTTGCAGTAATGCGGCCGGCACCACAATGAACAGCAGCGCCCGGCCCAACCCCCGCCAGTGCGCGCTGATGAACTCAAACGTGGCCGATATTTTTTGCCCGAAATCCCGTTGTTGGCGGAAATCCGATTCTTGGGTAAAGCTTAGGCGCATAAACAGACAGTGAAAGAAAAGGTGGTAAGTAAGCAGTCAAAAGCAAGCAGCAAGACGGTATTGTTTGATTGTCGGTTACCCTGGAAAGGCCGGGCTACGGCTAGCTTCTGACGGGGTATTTCTAAGACTAAGAGCGGGGCAGCGGGGTAGTTTCGGCCAGGGTGGCGCCCTGCTTCCGCAGCTGCCAGGGGTACCACCCAAAATACCAAAGGATAAACGCCGCCGACCCACCAATGATGGCCAGGCTGGCCTCGATGGGCATTTCGGTGTGCCGCGTTACAAAGCTTTCCAGGAAGCCGGCCAGCACGAAGATGGGCACCAGGCCCATGGCCAGCTTGCCGCCCTCGCGCGCCGCGTACCGAAACGACTCGGCCCGGCTGTACGTGCCCGGAAACAACAAGCCCCGGGCCATCACAAACCCCGCCCCGCCGGCCAGCACGATGGACGAAATTTCGAGCGTGCCGTGAATCCAGATGGTGAGCACCGAGGCCTTGAGCACGTGCTGCTGGTAGAAAAAGTATTGAAACGCGCCCAGCATCAGGCCATTGCGAAACAGCAGGTAGCCCGTGCCCACCCCGGCGGCAATGCCGGCCGCAAACGTGAGCAGCGCCACGCGAATGTTGTTGATGGTAATAAACAAGAACATCGACGTTTCGTCTTCGCGTTTGTACACGGCCATGGGGTCGCCGCGGCGAATGTTGTCCAGCGTTTCGTTCACGTAGCCATCGCCGAGAATGGAGCGCACGAACGTGTCGTCGTACGCGGCCGAAAGGGCCCCCAACGCGGTGCACAGCGCAAAAAACGCCAGCGACCACCCCAGCACGGCGTGGTGGCGGCTCACCACGAGCGGCAGCTCCCGGGCCCAAAACTGAGCAAAGCGCCCGCGGGCTTCTGCTTTGTTCTTGTAGATGGCCTGGTGCAGCTTGCCGGTCAGCGAGTTTAGGTAAGCCGTGGTCGGCGACTCGGGGTAGAAGGTTTGGGCGTAGGCCAGGTCGTCGGTGAGGGCCACAAACCGCGCCGCGAGCTCATCCGGGTTGGTTGCCGGTTGGGTTTCGTACTGCTGCCAACGGGCTTGGTTTTGCCGCAAAAAAAGAGCTTCGCGCATGGGGCGTGGTTAGAGCCTTAAAGGTAGCAAGCCGCGCCGAAGTCGCCGCGGCCCCGATGCGCAACGAACGCCCCCTCCGACGTATTTTTCGACTCCGATACCGCCGCTGCCCCGCTACCGCGCCTTCTTATGAGCACCATCCGCATCCACACCACCCAAAACGTCACGCTCGAAGTCGAAATCGCCAGCGTGGGCGACCGCATTCTGGCCTCGCTTATCGACTACGGGTTATACGCCACGTGGTTCATTGCCTGGAGCGTGCTCAACCGCGAGCTACGGTTGGGCGGCACCGGCCAGATAGGCTTTTACCTCATGCTGCTGCCCACCACCTTTTATTTTCTGGCGTGTGAGGTGTTTTTCAACGGCCAGACCCTGGGCAAGAAAGCCCTCGACTTGCGCGTGGTGCGCCTCGACGGCACCCGCGCCGGCCTCGGCGACTTTGTGCTGCGCTGGCTGCTGCGCCCCGTCGAAATCGTCATGACGTTTGGTGTGGGGGCGATGATGACCATTCTGCTCAACGGCCGGGGCCAGCGCCTTGGTGACCTTGCCGCCGGCACGGCCGTCATCAGCCTGAAGAAGCGCGCCACCCACAGCTCGCTCATGGCCGTCGACGCCGCCTCCCTGTCCGGCTACCAGCCCGTGTTCAGCCAAGCCAGCGCCCTTTCCGACCACGACGTTGCCCTGATTCGCAAGCTGTTATTTTACGGCTCCAAGCAAGAAAACTACTTGCTATTGAATGAAGTGGCCAATAAGGTAAAGTCCATCACCGGCATCCAAACGGAACTGCAGGACGGCCCTTTCCTACAGACGGTGTTGCGCGACCACGCTTATTTGGCGGCGAATGGGGCGTAAATGGCAGGCGGTGACGCGCCATGGCCTGGCCGAACATGCCCACAAAAAGAGCGGCTTGCCCATTGGGCAAGCCGCTCTTTTTGTGAGATTCGCAATAATGCCTTAGTTGCGGACCATTAGGCTGTTGGCGGCCAACTCCGTGTTAGGAATCGGCCAGATGTAGAGCGCATCGGTGGGATTAACGGCGCCTACCGACGCTTTGCCGGGGATGGGCTGGAGCAGGCGCAGCAGGTCGGTGTTGCGCAGGCCCTCGCCTAGGAACTCGATGCGCCGCTCCAGCAGGATGGCGTCAGCCATATCGTTGGCCGAGGCGAAACTGGCAGCCGTGTAGGTGCCGCCGTTCGAGCGGCCGCGCACGGCGTTGAGCAGAGCTAGAGCCTGCGGGTCCACGGTGTTCGTCGAGCGCACCCGTGCCTCGGCCAGGTTCAGCAGCACCTCGGCGTAGCGGATGACGGGAGCTGGGTCAGTGTAGGGAGTGCCGGCGGTATACTTGCGCAAATACGACTCGGTGCCGACTAGCTGCACGAAGTTGGTGCGGCGGGTGTCGGTGGCGGCCCAGCGGGGGTCGTTTAGGATGCCGCCGGCGCCGGGGTTGAGGCTGTATTCGCCATTACCAAATGGTGGCGCGGGACTTGGCGGCGGGGAAGGCAGCGCCGGCAGGAAGTAAAAGCCAAGCTGGTTCTGAACGCCGGGTGCGTCCTGCGCCGTGAAGGGAAAGGAGAGAATGTTTTCCGTTGTCCCGGCCGCGGCGAACACAGCCGGCAGCGATGGGTTCAGCGCGTGAGCAACGCCGGTGGGGGCCACGAACGGCGCCGCGGCCGGCACGAGCTTGTTGGCCTCGGTAATCACGTCGGCGTAGCGGCCCATGGTCAGGAGCACCCGCGTTCTCAGCGCGATGGCCGTGTTGCGGTGCGCCCGCGTGGCGGCCGTATTGGGCACCGTGCCGGTGGCGGGAATCAGGGGCAGGTTGTCTTCCGCGAACTTCAAGTCTAGCAGAATCTGGTCGTACACCTGAGCCACGGTGCTGCGGGCCAGGGCGTTGTTGTCGTTGTTGGTTTCGCCTTTCAGGCGCAGCGGGAGGCCGGGCTTGCTGCCGTTAGCGTCGGCAAAGGGCCGGGCGTAGAACTGCAGCAAGTGGTAGTAGCACAGCGCTCGCAAAAACCGGGCTTCGCCTTCGTAGCCGAGCGCCGTCGCGGCGAAGGTGGTTGGGAAGATGGGAGCCACGTACTTGCCCGTGTTGGCGGTAAGGCCGTCCAAAAAAACGTTTATCTGGTTGATGGCGCTGTAGCCAAAGCCCCAGGTGTTAATGACATCGTTCTGCGACTGCTCCGTGACGGTGTGGTTCCAGACCAGCAGGCCCGTTACGCCGTTGTTGGTGCGGTTGATAAAGTCGTTGGCGCGGATGTCGCTGTGCACCTGCACCCGGCCGCCCAGAAAGCCGCCGGTCTTTACGTAACGGTACAAGCCATTGACTTGCAGCATAATGCGGGCTGGCGTATCGAAGGCTACCGTATTCGATATCTGAGCTTCCGGGATAGGGTTTAGGCGCTCTTCGCTGCAGCTGAAGGTGCCCAGCGTGAGCAGGCCCGCCGTCAGAGCCAGGGTAATGCGTTTTGCGATGATAGTCATGAGGGGATGATGCGATTAAAAGCCCAGGGAAAGACCGGCCGTGAACGTGCGGGCTTGGCCGATGGAGTTACGGTCGACGCCGGCGCCGGTGTTGCTGGCGCCGTTGGTCGAGACTTCGGGGTCGACGCCCGAATAGTCGGTCAGCAGGAACAGGTTCTGGGCCTGCACATACACGCGGGCCGAGTTCATTTTGGCCTTGCTCAGCAGGCCCGAATTGAAGGTGTAGCCCAGCGACAGGTTGCGCAGGCGGGCAAAGTCGCCTTTCTCCACGTTCGACGACAGCACCAGAGCCGAGCCATTCGAAACGTTGTCGGTGTACACCACGCGGGGATACTTCGCGTTGCCGGAGGCTTCGGACGTCCAGCGCTCCTTAATGTCAGTGGCGTTGTTCCAGAACCGCTGGTCGTGCAGGCCAGACTTGGTACCGTTGTAGATGTAGTTGCCACCCGAGAACTGCACGAACACGCCCAGGTCGAAGCCCCGGTACGTGAAGGTGTTGTCGAAACCGCCGTACCAGGTGGGCAGCACCGGGCCGAAGTACACCCCGTCGGCGAGCTGACTCGGGGCCGGCACGTTGGCGCCGGTCGACACCAGCGTCCAGCCCGTAGAGCCGAGGCCGCTCGTGCCCTGGTGGTTGTACTGAATTAGGCTGCCATCGGCCCGCGTTACCAGGCGCTGGCCGTTCACCGGGTTCACGCCGGGCGTGGGCACGGCCAGAATGGAGCCCACCGAACGGCCCACGCTCGTGAAGTTCACCGTTTCGAGGCCCGAGGTGGCGGTGGGAATGCGCTGGTCGGCGGTGGCCAGCTCCAGCACCTCGTTCTTGAGCGTGCTGAAGTTGCCGCTCACCGTCCAGGTGAAGTTGGTTTTCTGAATGGCGTTGAAGCGCAGGTTTAGCTCGATGCCCTTGTTCTCCATGGCGCCCACGTTGGCCGGGATGGACAGCTGCAGGTTGCCCGGCCCGAGCGTGTTCGGAATGCCGAGGGAGGGCGCGGCGGGCGCGGGCAGAATCAGGTCATCAATCAAGTTGCGGTAGTAGGTTACGTCACCCGTCAGGCGGCTGTCAAACAAGCCAAACGCCAGGCCCACGTCGCTCTTGCGGGCAACTTCCCAGGTCAGCTTGGGGTTGCCGGCCTGCGAGTAATACAGCGTGGGGTTGGCACCGTAAAGACCCGAGGAGTAGAGCTGCTGCGTGGCAAAATCGTCGATGCCCTGAAAGTTACCGACTTCGCCATAGCTGCCCACCACTTTCAAGAAGTCCACTTTGCTGGCCAGGGCGCTGTTTTTCCAGAAGTCCTCTTCTGAGATAACGTAGCCGGCCGACGCGCCGTAGAAGTTTTTGAACCGATTGTCGGGGGCGTAAGCCGAGTAGCCGTCGCGGCGGGCGATGGCGGTGAATAAATACTTGCGAGCGTAATTGTAGTTCACCCGGCCGAAGAACGACACCAAGTAGTTGGCGCCCTGAAATTCACCCGTTGGGGTGATGTTAGTGAAGTTGCCTTGGATGGTGGTGAAGAACGGGTCAGCCACCTGGGTGCGGTTAAAGCCCGAGCGCAGTACGTCGGTTTGCTGCTGCTCCTGGCCCAGCAGCACCGAAAAGTTGTGCTTCTCGCCAAACGTGCGGTCATACTGCAGCGTGTTCTGCCAGTTCCAGCGCTTGTTGGTGCGCAGGAAGTTGGTGGCTGAGCCCCCCGGTGTGGCGCCGTCGCCGGCAATCGAGGTCAGGAACGAACGGTCTTCGAAGGTGACGTTGTCGATGCCGTACTGTGTGCGCAGGTTCAGGCCTTTAAGCACTTCCCAGTTGGCAAATAAGCTGCCCTGAATCTGGTTGCTCTCCGACGTGTAGTAGTTATTTTCCAGTTCCACAACCGGGTTGTAGAAGTTGCCGACAAGCGGGGCATTCGTGGTGGGGTTGATGTTAGGCCCCGGGCCCAGACCGGCGCCTGAGATGTTGGGGCTGCCGTCGGGATTAAACGGCGCCACGTTAGGCTGCAATACCAGCGGTAGGCGTCCCAGGCCGCCGGTGCCGAACGCGCCGTCGCCCACCGAGCCGGAGTTCGGCGAGTCGTTGCGATTGTTGGAGTAGCTAACGTTGGTGCCCACCGTGACGCGGTCAAACAGCTTGTGGTCTACGTTGAGGCGAGCGCCGTAGCGCCGGAACTCGTTGTTTTCCAGCATCCCGCGCTGCTTGGTGTAGTTCACTGACGTGAAGTACGTCGTGCGGTCGGTGCCGCCCGAGAAATTCAGGTTGTGGTTCGACGAGATGCCGGTCCGGTACACGTAGTCGTACCAGTCCGTGTCGATGTTGTTGCCGTTGGCGTCCTGTCCAATTTTAAAACCTTCAACGTTGGTGCCGGGCTCGCCCAGCTTTACGCGGTTGGCGTTGAGGTTGCGCACGGACTCGTTTTTGATGGTCACATAGTCCTGCGCGTTCAGCACCTCTATCAGCCGCACCGGCTGGGTCACGCCCACCCAGTTGTCGAATGAAAGCCGCGGGGCCTGCCCCTTTCGGCCACGCTTGGTCGTAATCAGGATAACGCCGCCGATAGCCCGGGAGCCATAAATGGCCGCCGCCGAAGCATCCTTAAGCACTTCGACGCTTTCGATGTCGTCGGGGTTGATGTTAGCCAGCGGGTTGTTCGGCACGTTGGCCACAGCCGAGTTGTTGCCGCTATAGGTCGGAATGCCATCCACCACGAACAGGGGCGCCCCGCTGAGCGAAATCGAGTTCACGCCCCGAATACGGATAACCGGCGGGGCGTTGAGCACGCCGTTGGGGGTTGTGATGTTCACGCCCGAGGCCCGGCCCTGCAGGGCCTGGTCGAAGCTTTGCACGGGCAACGACTTGATTTCCCTGCCGCTGATGGTAGCCACGTTGCCCGTCAGGTCGCGCCGCGACTGGGTGCCGTAGCCCACCACTACAACCTCATCGAGACCCTTAGTGTCGGTGGTTAGGTTGATGTTGAAGGACGATTTGTCCCCGATAGCTGCCTCCTGAGTAGCGTAACCCACGTAAGAAAACACCAAAGTGCCAGCCGCTGGCGGTACTGCTATAGCAAACTTGCCATCGGCATCGGTCGAAGTGCCCGTGTTGGTGCCCTTTACGAGCACCGTCACGCCCGGAAGGGCGCCGCCGTCGGCCCCTTTGACCGTGCCGGTCACGTTGCGGTCCTGTGCCCTTAGGTCACGTGCCCCAAAGGCAAAGACCATAAATAGGAGTAATAGTAGTTTTCCCATGTGACGATTGTTTAAATGAAACGAGTGACTGGATTGGCGAATATAGGGTCTTGTCACTTGAACTCTCGTCAGTGTTTACCTTAAAATGAGATTAATTTTTGTAAAAAGGGCTAGTAGTTTGGGGTATCTGATGTGAAAAAAGCCTATTGCCGTAATTGGGAGCCCCCAAATTCAATTGGAAGTTTATAGCCAATGATTTTCCTAATTAAGAACTAAATAAACTTCCTTAATGCATCATAATAAGAGCTAAAAAAACAATAGGGTTCGCATTTCCGAATAGACAGAAAGCCCGTCCGTTGATTGCTCAACTGAACGGGCTTTTTGCATTTCGCTTATTTGCAACGCTAGCGTGAATGGACGTTGGCTAGCGTCTCCGAGCATGTGGTTACCACGGCACGGGCTGGCCTTGCCAGGTCACGAAACTGCCGTTTTCTTCGGCGTGGAGTTGGTCGGCCAGGCGCACGATGCCGCGGGCCGAGTCGGCGGGGTCTTGGTTGGCGTGGTCGCCGCCCATCTCGGTGCGCATCCAGCCGGGGTCCACAATTACCGAAATCAGGCCCATGTGGCCCACTTCGGCGGCTAGGCTGCGCATGTACATGTTCAGGGCGGCCTTGCTGGCGCTGTAGTGGTAGGGGTCGCCGGTGGCTTTCCACGTGAGCGAGCCCTGGCCCGAGGAAATGCTGATGATGCGGCCCTTGCGCCCGGCGCGCAGCAGCGGCAGCAGCGCCTGCGACACCAAAAGCGGGCCAATGGCGTTTACCTGCATGGTTTCGATGGCGTCGTCGTGGGTGAGCTGGCCCAGGCGCTGGTGGTCGTCGCCGGAGCCGGCGTGCGGGTACACGCCGGCGTTGTTGATGAGCACGTCCAGCGAGTCGGCGGCCTGGCGTACGCCTTGCACAGCGGCGTCGATGGACGCCGCGCTGGTCACGTCGAGGGGCAGGAGCACGAGGTGCTCGCCGTACTGGCGTTGCAATTGCTGGAGTTCAGCGGCTTGGTCGGGCTGGCGGCTGGCGGCGAACACGTGGTCGCCGCGCTCCAAGTATTGGCGGGTGAGTTCGAGGCCCAGGCCCCGGTTGGCCCCGGTGATGAAAACGTGCATGTCTTTCAGGTGTGGTGAGAACGGGAAGAAAAAATTAGGGCTGCAGTTTACGCAAAAATGGCTGCCGGACTATACTGGTCAATCAGGTAAACAAGGGAATAATTGTTTGCGGAGCACGCGCGTTGAGCTCACCGGGACTGGGGCAGTAATTACTGGGCCCGAGAAGGTGCTGGGTAAAGGCCGTTGCGCTTAATTTGAACCGTTCTTCATCTAAAACACGCCCCCGATGAACGTCACGCTATCTACTCTTACTCCCGCCGAAATTGAGCGGGCCCTTCCGCAACTGGTGGGCCTGTTTCAGGACGCCATCGGCTCGGGTGCCGCGCTGGGATTCTTGCCGCCGCTCACGACTGCTGAGGCCAGCAGCTTCTGGCGCCGCGTCGGGGCCAGTGTTGAGGCCGGCACCGTGGCTTTGTTCGTCGCCCGAAACAGCGACTCGCACGACATCCTGGGAAGCGTACAGCTGGCGCTGGCGCCCCAAACCAACGGCACCCACCGGGCCGAAGTCGCCAAAATGATGGTGCACAGCACCGCCCGGCGCTTGGGCATAGGCCGCCAACTGCTGCGGGCCCTGGAGGCCCACGCCGCCCAACTGGGCCGCTCCACGCTGGTGCTGGACACGCGCCAGGGCGACGCGGCCGAGCAGCTCTACCAAGCGTTGCAATACCAAGTGGCCGGGGTAGTGCCCGAGTACGCCCAAAGCGGCGACGGCTCACTCCATTCCACTGTCATTTACTATAAGCTGCTGACCGTGTGAACGCAAAAAGGGTGGCAGCCAGTCCGGCTGCCACCCTTTTTGCGTTCACACAGCCCGGGTTTAACCGGCTGCCACGGCCTTGCGGCGGCTGGTGCGGGGTAGGCGCTCTTCCGAGCCCTGCGCCAACAGGTCGTCGTCGCGGTCCGTCTTTTTAATGGTCCAGCCCAAGGAGTAGAGGTCCTTGCGGCGGTCGCGCAGGTTGCGCACGGCGCCGCTGGTGTTCAGGTCCTTGAGCAAGTCCAGGTCCAGGTCGGCGATGAGCGTCATCTCGGTGTTGGGCGTGGCTTCGGCCACGATGGCGTCGTGCGGGAAGGCAAAGTCCGAGGGGCTGAACACGGCCGACTGCGAGTACTGAATGTCCATGTTCTCGACGCGGGGCAAGTTGCCCACCGACCCCGTGATGGCCACGTAGCACTCGTTCTCAATGGCCCGGGCCTGAGCGCAAATGCGCACGCGCTGGTAGGCGTTCTTGGTGTCGGTCCAGAAGGGCACGAACAGAATTTTCACGCCTTCGTCGCTCAGCATGCGGGCCAGCTCGGGGAATTCCACGTCGTAGCACACCAGAATGCCAATTTTGCCAAAGTCCGTGTCGAAGCACTTGAGCTTGTCGCCGCCGCGCATGCCCCAGTAGCTAGCCTCGTCCGGCGTCACGTGCAGCTTGTACTGCTCGTCCACGGTGCCGTCGCGGCGGCAGAGGTAGGCCACGTTGTGGAGCTTGCCATCTTCGTACACCGGCATCGAGCCCGCCACGATGTTGATGTTGTAGCTCACGGCCAGCTCCATCATCTTCGCCTTGATGGGCTCGGTGAAAGCCGCCATGGCCCGGATGGCCACCGCCGGCGAGTCCTCGTTGGTGAGGGCCATGAGCGGGGCGTTGAAGAACTCCGGAAACATCACGCAGTCGGCTTTGTAGCCGCTCACCGTGTCCACGAAGAACTCCATCTGCTGCAGCAAGTCCTCCAGGCTGCGGGTGGCGCGCATTTGCCACTGCACAACGCCGATGCGCACGTTGGATTTGGTGTTGCCGATGAGCTTTTCCGTTTCCTCGTAGTACACGTTAATCCATTCCAGCAGCGTGGCGAAGGCCTTCGACTCGGAATCGTAGGGCAGGTAGCCCCGGATGATTTTGCGGACGTGAAACTCGTTGGAGAGCTGGAAGGTGAGGATGGGGTCGACCACTTCCTTGTTGCGCACCATTTCCACGTACTTTGCCGGGGTCATTTCGTTGGCGTAGGCGGCGTAGCCGGGAATGCGGCCGCCGGCCACCATGGCGCGCAGGTTCAGGTTCTCGCACAGCTCCTTGCGGGCGTCGTAGAGGCGGCGGCCCAGGCGCAGCGAGCGGTACTCGGGGTCCACGAATACGTCGACGCCGTAGAGGGTGTCGCCGTCGTCGTCGTGGGTGTCAAATTTGCCGTGGCCCGTGATTTTGGCGTACGTGTGTTTGTCGCCAAACTTGCTGTAGTCCACGATGATGGCCAGCGCCGCGGCCACCAGTCGGCCGTTGTCCTCGATGCCAATCTGGCCCTCGGGAAACTTGCGGAGCAGGGCCGCAAACTCGTCGGCGGCCCAGGCGCCTTCCATGTTGGAATACACCTTGTCCATGATGTCTTTCACGGCCTTAAAGTCGGAGCGCCGCAGGGTGCGCAGCACCAGCTTGTGGGCCGGCACGGCGGTGGGGGTGAGACGTTCGACGGGGGTGAGCGCCGGACTGGGCTTGCCCACTTTCTTGGCGTGGGAGCCGTTGGTAGCGGCTTTGCCATTACCGTTCGAAGAGGCAGAAGATTTGCCGTTGGATGAAGTGGCCATATTATCAAAAACGAAACTGCAAGGAAAAAGAGGCGAAAGGCGGTACGGGAGCCGCTGGCCGGATGGCGTCCCCTCAAAATTACCCGTAAAAAAACCCGTCGACATAATTTGCCAACGGGTAGTGAAACGAAAATGGAGGCAGAACGGTGCGGTAGTTTACTAAATTTATGGTCTGGCGCCACCGTTCTGCTTGGGTTGCTTGGGAAAGACGGGCAGGAAGCCAATCGAAGAGCCGAAGGATTTGTCGGGCACGAGCCGCTTGGCTTCGTCGTACATGTAGCCGTCCTCGACCCGCTCAATGTAGACGGTGTAGAGCGAAAACCCGGGCCCGACCACCCCGGGGCTCACGGGCACCACAGCGCCGGGGCGGGCTGCATCCAGCCGAACAATGGAGGCATCGGCCCCCGCCGCGTACACCGAATCCAAGGTGCCGCCTTCCGGGTATCGGTAATTGGGGCCGCCGGGGTAGAGCTTCACCAAGTGATATTCCTGCTTGAGCATCTCGCTCGGTGGATAAAACTTGTGCGCGGCCGTGAGGGAAATGCGGTTGGGCAAGTCGTCAATGGATTCGAGCGCTACCCAATAATTTAAATGCCTGGCATTGATGCCCTGGTCGGTGTAAAAACGGTAGGAGTCGTTCAGCAATGCTTTGCCGGGCTGGTCGGTGGTGGCGGGCAGCAGGCCGATGGCCTTGTCGTTTTCGAAGTATTCGGTGTAATCCGACCGAAGCAGCTTCTTTGGGTACTTGAGTTGCAGCAGTTGGTGGGGCGGCACCGTGACGTGGAAAAACGTCCGGTTGGTTGGCACGTCCTTGAAATTGGTGCCCACCGAAGCAAATCGTTTCAGCTTGATTTTTACGTCTACTTCCTGTGTGCCCTTGTTGTACAGCAGCAAGTAGTGCTTCAGTGTGCTGCCCTGCCGTTCCCACACGCTCCAGCTAATTAGATTGTCTGAGGTGAGGCCCACCACAATTTGGCTACCCCAGGCCGGCACGTGCAACACCAGCAGCAAGAGCAAAAGCAGCTTTTTCATAGTGTCGTAATTAACGCTCAAAGGTCCGCTGCAACGGTGCAGCCAAGCACTCGATGCCGCCGAAAAGCCAATTACATACTCCTTTCAGTGATGGAGCCTCTTCCCAACCTGGGGAACTGCCATGCCGGCATTACTCCCGCACCACGCGGCGCGTAGCCGTGCCGTGGCTGGTAGTCACCGTGAGGAGGGCCACGCCGCGGAAGCGGCCAAATGCCTCGGCATCGAGGGCAATGGTGCCGGCGGCCGAGGTGCGGAAACTGCGCCGAAATAGCTCCCGGCCCACCAAATCAGTAGCCGACACGGCAAGCGGGCCACTGCTAGCGGGCACGGTAAGGACCAGGGGGCTGCCCGCCGCCGATGGATTGGGATAGGCCGCCAGCACGGCATTGGTGGCCGCGTCGCGGGCGGCCAGCGGGCCCAGGCGGCGGTAGCTGTCGCGGTACTGCACGCTGGTCACGGTTTCGCGGCCCGCAACTACTTGCGTCACGATGGTGAGCAGCGGCACGTGCACGCCTTTGGCCAGCCACTTGTACTCGCGGGTCAGGGGCAAGTCGAAGCCTACGCCGGGCATGCCGCCGATGGATACGCTGTCGTGGTCGCTGAGCTTGCTCACCACCCGCACCGTGTTGAAAGTGCCAAACGGGGTGATGAGGGAACCCCAGGCATCGGCCACGTTCACGCGCTTACGCTTCTGGCTGAGGTAAGCCACCGCGCCCAACGCCGCAGGGGTTGAAAAGAACGATTCACTGGAATCAGCCAGGCTGGCAAAGCTCAGCGGGAAGCGGTAGATGACGTCTTGCTGGGCTTGGCTGGCGTAGGTAGCCGGCACCGCGGTGGCCGAAAGCGTACCCCCGTAGCCAACGGAGCGAAAATCCTGCGTGGCAGCTCCGGGCGCCGAAGTGTTAAAGAACTGGTAGGTATCGGTGAGGGTGATGGGGACGCCGGCCGGCAAGGGCAGCGGCAACGCCTGCGGCGCGGCCGTAGTGGCCCGGTTTGCTCCCCCCAACGCGCCGAAGGTCAGGGCGTAAAGGGGCGCCGTGCCCGCAAAAGAACTCACCAGCACGAACTGCTCCACGCGCTGGTTGAGGGGCGTCAGGCTGGTGTAGTTCCACGTTTGGTTGGCGCCGCGCTGCGAGAGGGCCGGCGCCGCACCGGGCAGCGCCGGGCTGGCCACGCTCAGCCGCAGCGTGTCGACGGGAGCCGCGGCGCTGGGCGCGGGCATGTCCGTCCGGTCGATGACGGGGGAAACGGTGGTTTGGGCCCACGCAGGCGCGGTCGCCAGCAAAAAGAGGGGTAAAAATTTGCGCATAAAAACGTAGCAATGAGGAACAACGAAGGTACGCGTTGACGCTCCTCGTCGTGCTCCACTACGAAGCGGTTTGCCCGGGCGGGAACGGGCCAGACCGTGTACCCCAAAGCTGCGCTTCGGCTCGCGTAAGGACTGCTTTCGGCGTGCTTGCTCGGGTGTCGTTCCACCAAAATTTCCTTTCGGCCCGCTAGAACGACGCGCACTGAGCTGTTCTAGCGGGCCGAAACGACCTTTCGGGGTGCTCGGGCGAGCGGTTTGTTAAGGCAAACCGCTGCTAAATGCTCATCTCCGGCACCTCACCTTCGGGCACCACGAGCTTGCCAGCGGTGGCGGCCACTATTTGCTCCACCGTCACGCCGGGCGCCCGCTCGCGCAGCACAAAGCCGTCGGGCGTCACGTCGAGCACGGCCAGCTCGGTCACAATTTTCTTCACGCAGCGCAGGCCGGTAATGGGCAGGGTGCAGTCCGTCAGCAGCTTGCTGCTGCCATCTTTAGCTACGTGCTGCATGGCCACGATGATATTCTTGGCCGAAGCCACCAGGTCCATGGCGCCGCCCATGCCTTTCACCATTTTGCCGGGAATTTTCCAGTTGGCGATGTCGCCGCGCTCGCTCACCTCCATGGCCCCCAGAATAGTCAGGTCGACGTGCTCCCCCCGAATCATGCCGAAAGAATCGGCTGAGCTGAAGATGCTGGAGCCGGGCAGGGTGGTCACGGTCTGCTTGCTAGCGTTGATGAGGTCGGGGTCAACCTGGTCTTCGGTGGGGAAGGGACCCATGCCGAGCAGGCCGTTTTCCGACTGCAGCTCCACGTTGATGCCGGCCGGGATGTAGTTGGCCACCAGCGTGGGAATGCCAATGCCGAGGTTGACGTAGGAGCCGTCTTTCACTTCTTGGGCTATTCTTTTGGCGATGCCGTGTTTGTCGAGCATGATGGGTGTTTTGGGAATGAGATATTTAAGAGGAACGTCATGCCGAGCACAGCCGAGGCATCTCGCGTGGGGCAGTAACTCAATCGTTGAACGATGCGCGCGAGATGCCTCGGCTGCGCTCGGCAGGACGGGCTATTTGATTTGGCTTGGCACAAAGGACTGATACACCGCCTCCTTGAACTTGTTGGCCAAGTCGCCGCCGGTGGTGTTGGGGTATTTCTGGGTATAAATCAACGCCACCAACTTGGCTTTGGGGTCAACCCAGTACGTGGTGCCAAAGATGCCGCCCCATTCATACGAGCCTTCCGACAAGCCAAACTGCTGCTTGGCGGCGTTTTGCGCGCTCACAATGCTGAAGCCCAATCCAAACTTGTTACCGCCCTGGCTCACGTCGCCCATTTGGTTCTGCGTTATCAGGGCCACGGTGGCAGGTTTCAGCAGCTGGCGGCCCTGGTAGGTGCCGTTGTTGAGCATCATTTCCAGGAAGTGGGCGTAGTCGTCGATGGTAGACGAGAGGCCCGCGCCGCCCGAAAAATACGTGCCCGCTGCCTTGGGGTAGTCCGGCGTCATGCCGTCGCGTGGGGTCATGGGCACGGTTTGGTGGGCTGCATTTTCGGTGTAAAGCTCAGCTAAACGAGCCTTTTTATCGGCAGGCAAGTAAAACCACGTGTCCTTCATGCCCAGCGGCTCAAACAGGCGCGTGCGCAGGTACTGGTCCAGCGGCTGGCCCGAGAGCACCTCAATCAGCCGGCCCAGCACGTCGATGCTCAGGCCATAGGTGAACCGCTCCCCCGGCTGGTGCATCAGCGGCAGCGGCCCCAGCGCATCCATAGACTTCGCCAGGTTGCCCGCTGGTGTGCCAATACCGCTCGGAATGCGAGCTTTGGCATAAATAGCCTTCGCCTCCTTGGACCCGATTACGGGGTAGCTGATGCCCGACGTGTGCGTAAACAACTGCCGAATGGTGATTTCGCTCTTGGCCGGTACCGTGGTGTAGGTGGTATCCTTTTCGTTGAAAGTCGCCATCACCTTGGGATTTTTGAACGCCGGCAAGTACTTCGAAACGGGGTCGTCGAGCTGGAATTTGCCTTCGTCGTACAGCAGCATCAGGCCAATGCTGGTGATGGCTTTGGTTTGGGAGGCAATGCGGAAAATAGCGTCGGTACGGAGCGGCGTCTGGGCAAACATGTCATCAACGCCGAAGGACTTGCGGTATACCACCTTGCCGTCACGTATCACCAGCGCAAGGGCACCGGGCACGTGTTTATCGTAACGGCGTATGGAGCCGTTGGTAGTCGGCTTCGATAAGGGACCGTACGCGCCACGTGAGCCCACATCGGCCGTGTACTTGGTAAGCAGCTCGTCGATGCGCTGGGCTTCGGCTGGGTCGACGGTGGCTGGGGCTGAAGTAGCCGGTAGCGGCTTGCCCACCACTGCCTTGCGGGCCGGCGCTTTCCGGGCTGGGGCCGCTACCTGGGCCGTGGCGCCGTAGCCGCTCAGCAGTAGGAGCAGCGCGAGGGAGTTTTTGCGGAAGGTCATAAAGATTAAATGGTTGTCAGCTATGAGGGCCTGGGAAAGGAGCAAAGCGGGCGGCGGGCAGCCATAAGGTGGCGCAGCTGAAACCACTGCACAAGGCGTACGACGACCAGCAGCGCCAATAGCCCTGGAATGAGCAGCAATAGTACCCAGGTATTGGCTTCGTTATAGGAGGTATGCGTGCGGTTGCCCAGATTTACCATGAAATCAGTGCAATACCAAAAAGCAAAACGGACAAAGCGTGCTCCCCAAGCAATCAAACTATTCACGATGCAGTGCTTTAAGTTGCCGTATCAGAACCGCGTTTCGTAGTGCCCCATAAGTGAGGCCCAGCAGTAGCAGTGGAATCAGGACCAAGTAAAAGCCGATATTGACGGCCGCATACCATTGCCGTCCGCCGCCCATCAGTCCCTTAATGGTGGCCTCAAACAGCGGCCGCAGTTGAGAATAGGCTGGACTATTAGCCGGCGTGGCGTGCGGGCAGCCGTGCGCTTCACAATAGCGCGAGCAGCGGCCCGGTAGCTGAGCGGTGGTTGGCGGCGGGCTGGATTCGTTGAGGTATACCCCAAAAGCTACTGGCAGCAGCGCCAATAACAACACCGCTAATCCCAGCAGCAGGCGGATACGCAAAGCAACTCGCATGGCTCCTACCTGCTTTAGGACGCGGCCCGCACCGTCCGCTGCTCAATGCGCTTCTCGTACCGCTCGCCCTGGTAAATGCGCTGCACGAAAATGCCGGGCGTGTGAATCTGGTTGGGGTCGAGCTCGCCGGCGGGCACCAGCTCTTCTACCTCGGCCACGGTGATTTTGCCGGCCGTGGCCATCATCGGGTTGAAGTTGCGGGCGGTGCCTTTGTAAACAAGGTTGCCGGCGGTGTCGCCTTTCCAGGCTTTCACGAAGGCGAAATCGGCGTGCAGGGCGGTTTCCAAGAGGTACATTTTACCGTTGAACTCGCGGCTTTCTTTGCCTTCGCCCACTTCGGTGCCGTAGCCGGCCGGGGTGAAAAACGCGGGAATGCCCGCGCCGCCCGCCCGGCACCGCTCGGCCAATGTGCCCTGCGGTATCAGTTCTACTTCTAGTTCGCCGCTCAGCAGCTGGCGCTCAAACTCGGCGTTTTCGCCCACATAGCTCGAAATCATCTTGCGAACCTGCTTGGTTTGCAGCAGCAACCCAATGCCAAAGTCGTCGACGCCGGCGTTGTTAGAAATGCAAGTGAGGTTCTTCACGTCGAGGCGCAGGATTTCCTGAATCGAGTTTTCGGGAATGCCGCAGAGGCCGAAGCCGCCGAGCATCAGGGTCATGCCATCGGCCAGGCCCTGCAGGGCGGCTTGGGCATTTGGGACAGTTTTGTCAATCATGGGTGGGAGTTTAGGGACTGGGCACCGGAGCCGGTGGCAGGTAATTCACGGGTAAAAATTCACCCATTTTTTCGAACCCCCAGTATTCGTCGGTGAATACGGCCAGCGGATTGGCCAGTTGGCCGTTGGGCTGAATCTCAATTTCGGGCAGCAGGGGCACCAACACCGACACCTGCCGGTCGGCGGGAGCCGAGGCTGCTGCGCTGGGCGGAAACGTTCGCTGCCGGTACTGCGGGTCGGGCTTTTCGCGCAGGTAGCTCACTTGCAGGCGGTCGCGAAAGCGCAAGAATACCTGCGCGCCATCCGCTGTCACGCGGCGCAGGCTGTCGATGGGCCGCGGCGCGGTGTAAAGCATGGAATAGGCGGGCGGCACCTTGCGCCAGCGAGCCAGCGAGTCGTTTTCAGCCTTGGTGAGTTCGGCCAAATACCGTTCGCGTGCCAATTTGCGGCGCAGGCTGTCGGCGCGCGCAAACCGGGGGTTAGGCACGATGCGCAGACGTTGCGCCACAAATCCTTCGGCGTTCACCCGGTCGTCGCGCACGCTTTTGAAGAAGTGGGCAAGCGAGCCGCGGTAGGCCGTGACTCGGTTGGCCTCCCAGCGGCGCTGCTCGCGGGCAGAGCGGGGCTTCATCTCCTCAAATACCGGCTGGCCGTAGAACGTGACCACGCTTTGGGTAAAGTTGGTGGTGAAACGCAAGCCATAATACTTAATCCGGTAGCCCAAAGCTTGGTTGTCGACCTGCACAAACTTGTAGGAGGACGCCGTGAGCTCGTTTTCGGTGGGGTCGAAGTCCACCAGCACGTCGTCAGGATTGTGAATGCGGCACTGGCCTGAAAACGTGGTGCGGCCCAGGAAAAGCTCCTTGAATTTTTGGTAGTCGGCGGCCCGATTGGGGTTGGGCCGCACCACCACTTCGCCCAGCTGGCTGGCCGTGGGGCTGGGCCGCAGCGTGAGCTGCTGGGCCGCGGTGCCCACCGTAATGCTCTGCTTGGCCAGGCGGTAGCCCACGTAAGAGGCCACCACGTCGTAGGTGCCAGTGGGCACCTTGGGAAAAGTGAATTCGCCCTTCTCGGTGGTGGTCACGCCCAGCGTGGTGTTGGCCAGAAACACGCTGGCAAACGACAGCGGCGCCTGCGTAACCGAATCGAGCACCAGCCCCGAAACCGACGCTTGCGCCCCGGCATTACCCGCGCGCAGCAGCAGTCCGAAAAGCAGGAACAAGGCCAGGTGAAGGCGCATTGCGACAGGCGAGGGCACAGAAAGATATCTACCCACGAATGTAGTGGCAACGCTACTTGTGCCTCTCTCAGCGGCCCGCTCCTGTCGACTCCTTAAGGTTGACGGGAGCCGGTGGCGCGTCCGTCGGCACGTAGTCGAAGGGCATGAACTCGCCGATTTTCTCAAAGCCCCAGTACTCGCCCAGCAACACGTCCAGCGGGTTCATGGGCGAGCCATTGGCTTGAATCTCGGCCTCGCCGTCCGACAGGCGCACCCTCGAAACCTGTCGCTTGGCGGGGTAGGGCTTCTTCGATGCGCCCAGTGGCGACATGGCCTTCTTGTAGCGTGGGTCGGGCGCCTCGCCAAAGTAAGCCACCTGTAGGTCGCCGGTGAAGCTGAGGTAGGTATGTTTGCCGTCGAGGGACATCCGGCGTATGCTGTCGATGGGCATGGGGGCGGTGCTGAGGGCTGCCGTAATGGGCGCCTCGCGGCTCCACTTCAGCACCGAGTCGCGCTCGGCGCGGGTGGCGCCGCCGTTCGCCCGCCGTTCCTTTAGTAGGCGCTGCTTGGTTTGGGCGGCTTCGTAGCGGGGGTTGGGTCCCACGCGCACTTGCTGCACCAGGAAGTTTTCGGCCGTCAGGCGGTTGGTGTACACGCTGCGCAGAAAGTGCATGAACGAACCCGTGTAGGCAGTCAGGCGGTTAGCAGCCCATAACTGGCGCTGCTTCTCGTCGCGCGGCTTCATTTCCTCAAACACCGGCTCACCGTAGTAAGAAATGGTGCCGTCGGCCTTGTTGTAGCCAAACTCCAACCCGTAGTACTTCAGGCGGTAGCCCAGCGCTTCGTTATCGACCTGCACAAACTCCTTGGCCCGGGCCGTGAGCTCCTTGGTTGAGTCGTCGTAAAGCACGCGCACATTGTCAGGGTTGCTGATGCGGCACTGGTCCGAAAAAGTGCTCGCGCCTATAAAGAGGCGCGAAAACGTTTCGTATTCCTCGGGTTTGTTGGGGGCAGGTTTCACCACTACTTCGCCCAGTTGGTTGCCGGTCGAAGCCAGCTTCAGGGTCACTTGCTGGGGCTCACGGCCAATGGTAACGCTCTGCTTGGCCAAGCGGTAACCCACGTAAGAAGCCACCACGTCATAAGTACCAGTAGGCACTTTAGGGAAGGTAAATTCGCCCTTCTCGGTGGTGGTCACGCCCAGCGTGGTATTGGCCAGAAATACGCTGGCGAATGACAAGGGCTCGTTGGTGGCCGAGTCCAGCGCCACCCCGGTGAGCTTTCCTTGGGCTTGCGCCGCGCTAGCCCAGCCCAGCAGGCCACAGAAGAGCATAATTATCCGTAAGTACATCATTGCTAGTACACTAGTTTTAAAATAAGCAGCCAGCTAAGCCAATGCGGCTCGCGTGTTCACTGCATCCAACGCCAATTGGGCCTTTAACGCGTCCAAACCGTCGTATTTTTCTTCTCCCCGTAACCATGCCACAAATTCCAGCGTGAGCAATTGGTCGTACAAATCGCCGCTGAAGTCCAGCAAATTCACCTCGATGGTCTGCGCCAAATCCTGGCCAATAGTAGGCCGCACGCCAATGCTGAGCATGGCTTGGTGCCGCGTGCCCGCCGCCGTGGTGGCCCACACCGCGTAGATGCCAATTGCCGGCACGAGCTTCAGCGGCTCGGTGGTCACGAGGTTGGCGGTGGGGTAGCCGATGGTGCGGCCCAGCTTCTGGCCGTGCACCACCAGGCCCGTGAGTGGGTAATGATAGCCCAGGTAGCGGTTGGCGGTGGCAATGTCGCCCTGGCGTAGGGCCTGGCGGATGCGCGTGCTGCTCACGCCCACGGCGTCCACGTCTTCGCGCGGAATTTCTTCCACCGTCAGGCCGTAGCGGTTGGCGTGTTGGCTTAAGTAGTCGAAGCCGCCCTCGCGGTTTTTACCAAAGCGGTGGTCGTAGCCAATCACCAACTGCTTGGTGCCGACTGTTTGCAGCAACAATTGCTGGATGTACTCTTCCGAAGTCCACTGCGCAAATTCCTTGGTGAAGGGCACAATGAGCAAGTATTCCACGCCGAATTCGGCCAGCTTGGCGATGCGCTCCTCCAGGGTGTTGAGCAGCTGCAGTTCCAACAGCTCCGGGTGGGAGGGCGGCGGCCCCAGCACCAGCCGCGGGTGCGGCCAGTAGGTGATGACCACGGCCGGCCCGCCGCTAGCCTGTGCCACTTCGCAGAGCCGCCCCAAAATGCGCTGGTGCCCCACGTGAACGCCATCAAACGTGCCAGTGGTGACCACGGCATTGGTCAACGAAGGAAACAGGGCCGGGTCGCGGATGACGTGCATTGGGGCGCCGGAAAGCGAATGGAGGATGAAAAAAGTACGCCGCGAAGGTAATGGGCGCTGCGCTGAACTGGCCGCGTATCCGGCTCAGTCCGGGGTAGAGACGCCTGTTTGCGTCCGGTCGTTGAACGACTGTGGCCGCTTTATTTGAGTGCAGCCGACCGTTCAATGTAGAGACCCATCCTCGCGTCTCGACGCAGTTCAATGAGCTACTCGGCCGCTCCCACCGACGGTGCGGCTTCGTCGGCAGAGGCCTGGTGCTGCTTCGCGGCCAGCGCATCGGCTTGTAGGGCCGCGTAGTACTGCAGCCCGGCGCGGTTGGGCGCCGTGCGGGGCCGGTCGGTGCGAGTGCGCGGTTCGTCGCCTTCCGGCCGCGGCGGGCGCAGGGCCTGGATAGCCTCAAGGGAAAACGCGTCTTCCACCCGAAACTCCCCAATGCGGGTGCGCACCAACCGCGTGAGGTGGGCGCCGCAGCCCAGCGCTAGGCCCAGGTCGCGCGCCAAGCTGCGGATGTAGGTGCCCTTGGAGCACACGATGCGGAAATCAACTTCGGGCAGCGCAATGCGCGTCAGCTCGAAGGCTTTTACCTCCACCGTTTTCGACTTGATTTCTGCTTCCAGACCTTGCCGCGCAATTTCGTATGCCCGCTTGCCGTCAATCTTCACGGCTGAAAATATAGGCGGGGTCTGCTGAATGGTGCCGGTGAGCGAGGTGGTGGCGGCTAGTATCTGCTCATTTGTTAGATGGGCATAGGGGCGGGCCATGTCCACGGCCGTTTCGAGGTCGAAGCTGGGCGTGGTTTCGCCCAGGCGGAAGGTGCCGGTGTACTCTTTCTCTTGCGCCTGAATCTGGTCGATTTCCTTGGTTTTGCGGCCCGTGCACAGAATCAGCAAGCCGGTGGCCAGGGGGTCGAGGGTGCCGGCATGGCCAACTTTCTTGATGCGTAGCGCATTTTTCACCTTGCGCACCACGTCGAAAGACGTCCACGTCAGGGGCTTGTCGAGTAGCAGGACTTCACCCGTTTCGAAGTCAAAATCGGCCAGGCTTTTCGTACTCATACTAAAATCAGGGGAATCTTCAACGCCAACATAATCAACAGGATGCCGCCCGCAATGATGCGGTAAATGCCAAACGCCCGAAAGCCGTACTTGGTCACGAAACCCACAAACACCCGAATGGCCAGCAGCGCCACCACGAAGGCCGCCACGTTGCCCAGCGCCAGTAGTTTCAACTCCTGGCCCGTGAACATCTGCGCTACGTCGATGCCCTTGGCGGTGGCTTCTTTATAGTAATCGTACAGGTCTTTGGCCGCCGCCGCGGCCATGGTGGGCATGGCCAGGAAGAAGGCAAACTCGGCCGCGGCCTGGCGGGTGAGCTTCTGGGTGAGGCCCCCGATGATAGTGGCGGCCGAGCGGCTCACGCCCGGCACCACCGCCAAGCACTGAAACACCCCAATGGTGAAGGCCTGGCGCCAGTTCGGGTTCGTGACCGGCCGGCCGCCCTCGCCGGGGTCTTCCTGCGGAAACCACCGGTCGATGAACACCAGCACGATGCCGCCCACCAACAGCATAAAGGCCACCACCGCCACCGATTCCAGCAGGGCATCGATGTATTTCTTCAAGAGCAGCCCTACCACCACCACGGGCAAAAAGGCCACCAACAGCTTAAGATAGAAGTCGATGCTCTGAATAAACCGGCGCCAGTACACGGCCAGCACCGATAGAATGGCTCCAAACTGGATGACTACCAAATAGAGCTTGGTAAACGGCGTGGCCGGAATGCCCAGCAGCGCCGAAGCAATAATCATGTGGCCGGTGCTGGAAACGGGCAAAAACTCAGTGAGCCCCTCGACGATGGCGAGGAGCAACGCGTGCCAATAGGTCATAAGGAAGCAGTACGGTACTACAGGCGCTTGTAGGCGGGAGCGGCCGGAGTGGGAGCCGGGGTCGGGGTCGGCGTGGTGTTGGAAGCAGTTAGGCCCGGAGCCGAAACGGAGACGTTCGTCGTGGCCGCAATGCTTTTGTCGCGCACCATGATGGCCGCAAACTCAATGCAAAAGCCCACAAAAAGCAGAATAGGGCCCAGGGTGATGCCGACAAAATCCTCGCCGTAGTTGTCTTTGTCGCCGAACATCATGGTGATGAAACCAGCGGCCAGCACGGCCAAGCCTATCCACATCAGGCGGTAGTTGCGGGGGCCGAAGGCGAAGCGGGGGGCAGGGGAAGGGTTCATAAAAGTTGTCAGTTGTTGGTTGTCCGTTATTAGTTGGTTGAACGTCATCCATCATAGAAGACTAACAACAGGCAACCAGCAACTGACAACAAAAAGGTTAATACAAGTCGTCGAGCGACATTTTCAAGTATTTGTGCACGGCGCGGGCCGAGCTAAAAAAGCCGATGACAACGCCCAGGCCTACCACTGCCAGTAAGAGCAGGCCCAGGCGAAGGTCGTCGCGCAAGAGGCGCAGTTCTTCAATTTGCAGGTACGCGTATTGCAGCAGCGCCACCAGCAGCAAGGCCGCCAGCACCCCGCTGGCCAGCCCTTGCCAGGTGGCCCGCCGCAGGAAGGGCTGCTGTATAAAGAGGCGCGTGGCCCCCACCAGTTGCATGGACCGAATCAGAAAGCGCTGCGAAAACAGCGCCAGCTTGATGGTGTTGTTAATCAGAATGACCACCACCAGCACCAGCACCCCCGCAAAACCCAGCAGCACCAGGCTCACCCGCGTCAGGTTGTTGTTGATGCTGGCGAACAGGTCCTGCGGGTACTGCACCTCAAACACGCCGCGCTGGGTGGCAATGCTGCGCTCGAGCTGGCGCAGGTGCATGGTGTCGGTGTACTCGGGCTTGATTTTGAGCACGTAAGCATCACGCAAGGGGTTGTCGCCGAGGAATTGTCGGAAGTCTTCGTCGGTTTTTTGCAGTAGTTGGCGGGCGCCTTCTTCCTTGCTCACAAACTTGATTTGGGGCTTGCCGTCGCGCTCGGCCACAAAGGGCGACTGGCCCAGGTCCTGCTGCAGCCGCAGCAGCTCGGTCTCGGGCAACTCGCGGTCGAGGTATACCTGCACTTCAAGGTTTTCGCGCACCACTTCCGACAGCTTTTGCGCGTGCAGCAGCAGCAAACCAAACATGCCTATCACCACCAACGCCAGCGTAATGCTGAACACCACGAGCAAAGTAGGGTAGGAGCCGAGCTTTTTCTTGCGGGTGTGGGACGTTGTAGGGGCAGCCATATTTTGGCAAAGGTACGGGAACAGAAGAAGGGTAAGAGGGTATGGGGGTAGGAGGGAAGGAGTTTTTTAAGGAGCAAAGGAAACAAAGCTCCATGATTAGGTATAGCTGCCCTGCCAAGTTGCTTGGTCAGCCTTGTACTTCCTACCCTCACACCCTCCCGACCTCCTGCCCTACAAGTTGGTGCGCGGGTCCTCGTCCACGGTCAGTACTTCCTTGGTTGCGCGCGCTTTTTGGGTGTTGCGTTCTTTCTTCTTCGGGTTTTTGCGGCTAAACAACTCCCCAAACGAGTTGAACTGTTCCGTATGCAGCAGTGAGAGGCCGGCGCGGGGCTGGTTGATGGTTTCCAGGTCGCGCGGCGTGGTCTCGTAGCGCAGCTTGGTGCGGAACTTGCCATCGGGCCGCAGGTAGTATTCCAGGCTGAGGTCGCCCAGCAGCGAAGCCTGGCCGGCGGTGTTGCCGACCGTGCCAGTGCCGCCGGGCACGGTTCCGGCCCCGGTGTTCACCAGGTTGGGGTTGTTGGTGAAGCCGCCTTCGCGCGTCACCCGCAGCCGGCCGTTGAGGAAGGAGTAGCTCAGGCGGACTTGCAGGGCCTGCAGCTGCTCGGCCGTCAGGCCGTTGATGTTGAAGTCGATTTCCAGGTTTTGGTCGATTTGCGAAGTGAGCAAGCCCAGCTGCGTGCTCAGAATCTGACCCAGGCTGTTTTGCACCGAGTTGTCTTGCCCGCGCAGGGAAATGGTGCTGCCCAATGACGAACCCCGCGGCGAAAGCTGCTTGAACACCAGTAGACTGAATACCTGACGGTTAAGCTCCTGCTCATCGTTCCGCAACGAGGCCGTGAAGGCCGCCAAGTCGCCCTGCAGCGTGCCCGGCGCGTCGTTGAATTCCAGCCCCAGGCGAATGGCCGGCAGCAGGAGCGGCCCGGTCAGGTTCATCACGGCTGTCACGGGCACCACGGCCACGCTGCCCGACGTGCCCGCGTCCAGCACCGGCGCCAGCGACGTGCGCTGCGTGTAAATGGCCGTCACGTTCATCTCGCCGGCCAGCGGGTCGCCGTTCCAGGAAATGATGCCGCCGGGGCGCACCACAAACTCTTTGTTGACAAGTCCTTGCAAGGTGAAGTTGTAGGCGCCGCGCACGATTTCCACCTGCCCGAACATGTTGAAATCGCCCCGCGTGTCGATGGCCATGCGCAGCTGCCCGGCCGCCGAGCCGCGAATGACGTCGCCGGTGCTCTCGTCGAGCAGGATTTCCAGGTAAGCCTCCGGCGTGATGGTCAGGTTCATGTTGAGCTTCAGGCCCGACAAGTCGATTTTATCGGCTGCGGCCACGGCCTGTGCCTTTTTCGTGACCACGGTGTCGCCCACCGGGTTGTTGTTCACGAACTTGATGTAGCCGGCCTTCTCGGCCCGGGCAGCGTTGTCGAGGGGCAATGAAATGCGGGTGCCGGCCTCGCTGCTGGCCCGCACGGTAATGTCCAAGTCGTCGGTTGGGCCCGTGACGCGGGCCGTGCCCGTGGCGTAGGCCGTGCCGAAATACAGCTGGTTGTCCTTGCGCGTGGTGTTGAGCACCTGCATCTTACGGAAGCTGGCCGCAATGTCCAGGCTCATTTCCTTAAAGCCGCGGTGACGCACAATACCATCCACGGTGCCGGTATTACCCAGCACATCGCGCAAGCGAATGTTGCGGAACTCAATGGAGCGGTTGGTGAAGGTGATGCGGTCCGAGAATGTGTAGGTCGTGCCCAGGTAGCCGAACGTAAGCCGCCCATTGTTCACATTTACCAGCCCCAGCAAATTGGGGGCGTTGAATAAACCCGTCAGGCGCAGTTCGCCCCGGCCGGTGCCGCTCAGGTTTTTGAACAGCGTGCCCAGGAAAGGCTGCGCCAGCACCAGGGGCGCGTCGTTGAGCGTGCCGGTGAGGTTGAATTGGTTGGTGTCGTCCTTGGGAGCAATGTCGCCCAGCACCGTCAGCACCGACTGCCCGGCGCGGGCCACGTCCATGTTCACGCGCAGTTTGCTGGCCGCGTTGTCCCAGTCGCCGCGCCCGGCCACTTGCCCAATCAGGACGCCGTCGTAGCTCAGCGAATCCACGCCCAGCGTGCTGTTGATGGTGAGCGGACCGTACACGCCGCTCACCGTGCCCAGCGCGTTGACGCGCCCGCCCAGGCGCTGCCCCGTGATGGCGTTGAGTGTGGCCAACTCGAAGTCCTTGAGCTGCAGTTGCAGCGGCGGCTTGCTTGCATCGGGCGAGATGAAGCCCTGCGCCCCCACAAACTGCACCCCGTTGCTGAACGTCAGGTTTTTCACGTCGAACTCGCGGCCATAGTCCGTAATGGTCACCGAGTTGTCGGCCGCAATGGTCCAGTCCTTGTCCAGCAGGTGCAGGCCCGACTGCCGGAACACCACTTCCACGGCCCGCGGCAAAAAGCCCAGCGCCCCGTTGATGGTGGCCTTGTTGGTGGTGCCCGTTTGGGCTAGCGCTGTGGAAAAGTTGATGCGCTGCTGGTCCCACACGCCCTCCACGAAGAACTTCTCGGTCTTGCCCAAGCCGGGCAGCACCTGCTGGTCGCTCGTGACGCTGACCTGAGCCAGGATGTCGGACTTATAAGGCAGCTTGGACGTGAGGAAGTCGAAGTCGTCGTTCACCGTTTGCACGGGGCCGTAGCGCAAGCTGTCGAGGTGGCCGCCCAGCTGAAAAATAGAGGTTTCGCCGCTTCGGAACGAGCCGTCGATGCGGCTCCCGTTGGCCACGCGCAGCTCGGGCACAAACAAGGCCAGCACGGGGTTGGGCTTTTTCAGGTTCAGCAGCAGGTCGACGCGGTACACCGGCAGGGCCTCCTGTCGCTTCTGGCGGTAGTAGTTGGCCGTGGCCGTCGGGTTGCTTTCGAAATTCAGCCGGTACTCGGTGATGAGCGTTTGCACGTCGCGCACCACGTCGGAGGTATTGAAGGCGCCGGCCACGCTGGCATCTATTGCTTCGGAGCGCATGGTCACGCTGCGCTGGTTGCGGCTGTTGCGGGTGCTCACAATGTCGAGCGTATCGAGGCGCAGTTGGCGCTTGCCCATGCTGAAGCGCGACCGCCGCAAGTAGGCGTGCCCAATGAGCGAGTCGAGCTGCACGCCCTTGAACTTCACGTCGGCCGTGGTGGCAATGATGAGCGGCTGCTTCATCAGGCCCAGCGCGCGCAGGTCGGCCCGCTCAATCTTGGCCTTGATGTCCACGTCCTGGTGCTCGCGGTCGAGGTCCACGTGGCCGTCGGCCACTAGGCGCACGGCCGGGTCGTTGGCCGTGATGTGGCCGTTGAACGACTGCTGGTGGAAGTCGCCGTTGAGGGCAATGTTGCGGTAGCGGTATCCATTCAGCCAAATGCTGGGCACGTTCAGGGAAGCCCGGCCCCGCGCAAACGGCGGGATAAAGCCCACCCCGGACACCCGCCCATTCAGGGTCACGTCCCGAATGACCGATTCATCGCCCAAAAACTTGCCTACCTGAAAAGCATTCGAGCGCACCGTGCCAGAATAGGCCGCGTGCGTGAGGTCGGTTTTGGTCTTGAGGT
The DNA here is from genome assembly GCF_036388155.1 of Hymenobacter sp. Classification (NCBI taxonomy): domain Bacteria; kingdom Pseudomonadati; phylum Bacteroidota; class Cytophagia; order Cytophagales; family Hymenobacteraceae; genus Hymenobacter; species Hymenobacter sp. Next base: position 48,847 of record NZ_DASVSI010000086.1, read on the forward strand.
TGACGTCGGTGGCCACAAAACCCAGGGCCGTGTCAAACGAGGCATTGGCCACAAAGTCGTTGTAGAAGCCCAGCACCTGCCCTTGCAGCTTCACGGTACCGAGGCGCTGCACGAGCTTGTTGGCCGAAGCCGGCAGCCACTTTTTCAGGTCGCTGGTGACCACCACCGAGGGCATCAGGCGCAGGTCGATGAAGCTTTCGCGGTAGTTGGGCAGGCCGTCGGCGTGGGCGCGCTTGGCCACAATGTGCGTGCCTTTGCCGTAGCGCACGTCCAGGTTGTTCACCTTGAAGTCGCGCACGTAGCCGGATGCATCGCCGGATATCTGCACCGATTCGTGCAGCGTGGCCAGCTGGGGAGCAAACTTGGCAATGTCGTCGGTGAAAATCTGAGAGCCACGCAAGCGCGCAACGGTCCTCATCGAGTCGTTGTACTCCGTGAAATTACTGAACACCCGGTACTCAAACCGCACGTAGTCTTTGATTTGACTGCGGCCCACGCGCAAGCTCAGGTCTTTGAATTCCCAGAAATGCGGCCCATACGTCATGTCCGCCGTGATTTCGCGCAACTGCGTTTTCGAGGGTGATTCCACCGCGTGCAGGTTGCTGATGCGCAGGCGCAGCGTGTCGCCCAGCCTGATTTTCGACACGTCGGCGTAGATGCTGTCCACCACCAAATGGGCGTAGTCAATGCTTTTGCCGTAGGTCGGGGAGCGCGGCGCGTCCTGCTTCTCAATGGCAAAATGGCCGTTGCGCAGGGCCACGTCGGCAATCTTGAAATCGAATGGAGCCGACTTGGTGGTGTCCGAAGGCCCCATCAGCCGCTTCACCGCCGACATAAACTGGCTGAACGTGGTGGTGTCGGGCTGGCCCGCCAGGTTCTTTAGCTCAAACCGGGGCTCGTTCAGCGTCAGCTTGGCAATGTGCAGGTGCCGTGGGTCGAACACCGAAAACAGGGAAATGTCGGCGTCGGCCCGGCCAATGCTGAACAACTCGCCGCCGCGCCGGTCCAGCACGCGCACCCCGTCCAGCAGCACCCGCGAAAACGGCCGCACGTCCACCCGCCCAATCGTGACTTGCTGCCCCAGCTTTTGCGTGAGCACCGACGCTGCTTCCCGGGCCAGCCGCGTTTGCACGCTCGGCACCCGCAATGTCACCAGCGCCCCCACCACGGCCAACACCACCAACAGGGCGAGGCCCAGCAGCACTTTCAGCAGAATGGAAAGGAAACGACGCACCGGGGCAGATGATTTTGAAGCGAAAACGCGGGGTAATCCGCAAAGTTGCGGTTTTTTAGCCGTTTATGACAATAGCCGTCGGGCATCGTAATCAACTATTAAGCCAAGGGAACGGCCGCGGGCAGGCTGCGGTTCAACTCCTTGGCTTGGTTGCAAAGTTGGTCATCGCCGCCCAACCACACGAAGGCCCCCGGCCCGGCCCGCTACCTTTGAGGCGTAGGAGCTTCATAAGTTTAAGGCCTTGTGCCGCTCTGCTTACTTTCTGCTGCGCCTTACCGTTACGTTATGCTTGCCCATCCCATCATCCTCGCGATTGAATCTTCCTGCGACGACACCGGCGCCGCCGTCCTGGCCGGCGGCCAGCTGCTGAGTAACGTCGTGGCCACCCAAAAAGTACACGAGCAGTACGGCGGCGTGGTGCCTGAGCTGGCCTCGCGCGCCCACCAGCAGCACCTGCTGCCCGTCGTCACGGCCGCCCTCAAGGAAGCAGGCGTCACCAAAGCCGACCTCGACGCCGTGGCCGTCACTCAGGGGCCGGGCCTGCTCGGCTCCTTATTAGTAGGCGGCATGTTTGCCAAGACTCTGGCCCTGGCCCTCGACAAGCCGCTGCTGGCCGTGAACCACATGCGCGCCCACATTCTGGCCCATTTCATCCGTGACCCCAAGCCGACGTTTCCCTTCCTCTGCCTCACGGTGAGCGGCGGCCACACGCAGCTGGTGGTGGTGAAGTCGGCGCTGGAAATGGACATCATGGGCCAAACCATCGACGACGCCGCCGGCGAAGCCTTCGACAAAACCGCCAAGCTGCTTGGCTTGCCCTACCCCGGCGGCCCGCACCTTGACAAGCTGGCGCGCCAGGGCAACCCCACGCGCTTTCCGTTCCCCGTCGGAGCCATGCCGGGTTACGACTTTTCGTTTAGTGGCCTGAAAACGTCGGTGCTTTACTTCTTGAAAAAAGAAACCGCTGCCAACCCCGACTTCGTGGCCCAGAACCTGGCCGACCTCTGCGCCAGCATCCAGCACACCATTGTGGCCACGCTGCTCCGCCAGTTGCGCCGCGCCGCTGCCGACACCGGCCTCACCCAAGTAGCTCTGGCCGGTGGGGTGGCGGCCAATTCCGGCCTGCGCACCGCCCTGCAAGCCGAAGCCGAAGCGCAAGGGTGGGAGGTGTTCATCCCCGACTTCGCCTTCTGCACCGACAACGCCGCCATGGTGGCCATGACGGCGCATTTTCAGTACGAGGCCGGCGACTTCGCCACCCAGCTCACCAGCCCTGACCCGCGCCTGAAGCTGACGTAGCGCGGCCGTGCCCGGCAGGGACTTTCAGTCCGCGTTCAGTCAGTTCGCAGCAAATTAACCGTTGTTGCGATAAGCAAACCGGCCGTTCCTACTTCGCAAAACCGCGGACTAAAAGTCCGCGCTACTGCTCATGACCAATTCCTTCCAGCCCGGCGATACCAAAACCCACCGCTACCTGGTACGGTCGGAAGACTACGCCGACTTTGGCCCCGACACCGGCGGCTTGGTCCATCAGGTGCTCAGCACTTTTGCGCTGGGCCGTGAAATGGAGTGGGCCGCCCGGCTGTTTGTGCTAGAAATGAAAGAAGCCGACGAGGAAGGCATTGGCACCGAGTTGGCCATTCAGCACCACGCGCCGGCCTTCGTGGGCGAAACCGTGGTCCTGACGGCTACCTTTGAGCGACTCGACGGCGCCAATTTGCGTTGTGCCGTAGAAGCCCGGGTGGGCACCCGCCTCGTGGCTACTGGCCACACCGGGCAGCGCATCGTGGCCCGCGTCCGCTTGGCGGCCCGCTTCGCCGCGCTGCAAGCCGAGGCCGGAGTGGCCCCTTTTACATCACCTCCCGCGCCGCGTCAGGCCGACAACTGACAACGTGCAACTGACAACTTTCCGCATGGCCAAAGACGACAAACCCGTCATTATCAATATAAAGAACCGCCGCGCCAGCCATGAATACACCTTCCTGGCCAAGTACGACGCGGGCGTGATGCTGCAAGGCACCGAAATCAAAAGCATTCGCGAAGGCAACGTGAACCTCACCGACGGCTACTGCACCTTCGACCAGCGCGGCGACCTCTGGATTCACTCCATTCGCATCGCGCCCTACGCGCTGGGCACCTACAACAACCACGACGCCATGCGCGCCCGCAAGCTGCTGCTCAACAAGCGCGAGCTCAAGCAATTGGCCGGCAAAAGCGTAGACCAGGGCCTGACCATCATTCCGCTCCGGCTGTTCGTGACCGACCGCGGTTTTGCCAAAATCGAAATTGCGCTGGCCCAAGGCAAAAAGCTCTTCGACAAGCGCAACGACCTCAAGGAAAAAGCCCAGAAGCGGGACATGGAGCGGATGTAATCAGTGGGTGAATGGGCGAATGAGTGAAGGGGTGAATGCTTTGCTACCGTTCTTTGCATTCAGTCATTCACTCATTCGCCCATTCACCTCTTGAATCCCGGTATTTGCGCCCTTAGCGCTGTCCCCGTCCGCGCCGAGCCCAACGACCGGGCCGAGTTGGTTACCCAGCTGCTGTTTGGGGAATGCTACCAGATTTTGGTGACGCAGGACAGCTGGCTGCAAGTGCAGCTGGCCGCCGACGACTACGTGGGCTGGATTGATTTCAAGCAGCACACGCCGGTGTCGCCCGAGTACTACGCCCAGTGGTGCGCCCAAGACCACCCGCGCGCCCTCGACGTGGTGCAGGCCGTGAGCGACGCCACCACCAAAATTCCGCTCACGCTGGGCTGCCGCCTGCCGTTTTTCGACGGCATGAACGTGCGCATCGGCGACCGCAACTACTTTTTCAACGGCACGGCCACCAACCCCACCGCGGCCCCCGATTTTGCCCGCCAGGCCACCTTGCTGCGCAAAACGGCCCTCATGTACCTGAAAGCGCCCTACGTGTGGGGCGGCAAAAGTATCTTCGGTCTCGACTGCTCTGGCCTGTGCCAGCAGCTCTACGGCTTGGTGGGCATCCAACTCCCGCGCGACGCCCGCCAGCAGATTGACCACGGCCGCTCCGTGCACTTCGTTGCCCAAGCCAAGCCCGGCGACCTGGCCTTTTTCGACAACGCCGAGGGCCGCATCGTGCACGTGGGCATGGTGCTGGACGAAGGCCAAATCCTGCACGCCCACGGCGAAGTCCGCATCGACCCGCTCGACCACAACGGCATCTTCAACCGCGAGCGGCAGCGCTACAGCCACAAGCTGCGCCTGCTCAAACGCCTGCTGCCAGAGTAGGGAAGAAGGCCAGACGCTACCAGAACGTCATGTCGAGCGCAGCCGAGACATCTCGCTCGGGGCAGTA